>CAZDMM010000802.1:0-3809 GCA_964505845.1 uncultured Caldilineaceae bacterium | reverse complement strand
AGCGACGAACTGGCCGCCGAGGGGCTGGCCCGCGAGCTGGTGCGGCGCATCCAGAACATGCGCAAAGACGCCGGCTTCGACATTGCCGACAAGATCGCCATCTACTACCAGGCCGAGGGCACAGTGCATCGGGTTTTCCGGCAGTGGGCCGAGTATATCAAAGATGAAACCCTGGCCGTGGAGATTGACCACCAACTCATCCCCGAAGCCGCCTTCCAGCGCAAGGAGAAGGTGGATGGGCTGGATGTGATGTTGGGGGTCAAGCGGGTGAGGTGAGGCGAAGTGAGGCGATAACAAAAGCCCCTGCCGCTTGGCGGGGGCTTTTTATTAAGGCCCTCCTGACTTTAATGAGAAATAGGACACGCCAAGTCGCCAAGTCGCAAAGAAATTTATAAAAACTTAGCGTCTTGGCGTCTTGGCGTGAGAAAATCCCATCGAACCCAGTACAGCCTTTATTAAACCCGTTCCTCCGTCCGATCCGTGGCCGGGGGCGGCTCCGGCGAGAGGGCCGAGATTTCGGCGCGAAGTTCGGGGGTCATTTTGATTTCCAGCGATTTGAGCGAACCTTCCAACTGAGCCACGTTCCGCGCCCCGATGATGGGCGCAGTCACGGCGGGGTGGCCGGCCACCCAGGCCACAGCCAGGCTGACCGGATCATAGCCGTGTTCTCGGGCGAAGTTGGTGAATTTTTCGGCCACGTCGTAGAGCCACTCGGCCCCATATCGAGTCTGGTACATCTCATCTTCCACCAAACGCCCTGAGGCCGGACGCTTCTCCGGCCCATATTTGCCGGTGAGCAGGCCGCCACCCAACGCATTGTACGGAATAACCCCTAACTTCTCCGATTGGGCCAGCGGCAAAAGTTCTACCTCGGCCTGGCGTTTGACCAGGTTGTACATGGGCTGCAGGCACTCAAAGCGCGCCCAGCCCGCTCTGGCTGAGATGCCCAATGCTTTGGCCACCTGCCAGGCGGCAAAGTTGCTCACCGCCGGGTAGAGAATTTTGCCCTGCTGCACCAGGTCATCCAGGGCGCGCAGGGTTTCTTCGAGCGGGGTGTTGTCGTCAAAGTGGTGGATGAAGTAAAGGTCAAGCCGGTCAGTCTGCAGGCGGCGCAGGCTGGCCTCGACCGCTTGCATGATGTGGCGGCGCGATGCCCCTTTGGCATTGCGCTCCTCACCCATCGGGTAGTAGACTTTGCTGGTAATGATCAACTCATCACGGCAGCCAACCATCAACCGGCCCAGAATTTCCTCGGCTCGTCCCTGCTGGTACACATTGGCGCAGTCAAAAAAGTTGATGCCGGCCTCGCGGCAGCGCTGGAACATGGCCGCCGAGGTTTCCTCATCGGCGTCGCCGCCAAAGGACATGGCGCCGAAACAAAGCGTCGAAACTTGAACACCGGTATTACCCAGGAATTTGTAATCCATTGTTACCTCCAATTAAATTCCACGCACCACGCACTACGCACTATGAAGCTGGTGCGTAGTGCGTAGTTCAGGTCAATAATGCAACGCGCAGCCCCACCAAAAGCAGAACTACCCCCACCATCTGAATCAGATGATACAGGCCGTTCTGGTCAAACTGCCAGATCAACGTTAAAGGCCGGGTTTTGCCGTCCCACAAGGCTTGCACGGCGGCGGCTATCAGCGTGACCAGCACCCCGGCGGCCATCCAGCCCGCGCCGGGTAATTGGCCGTTCATGGTTAGCCACCCGTAAGCGCCGAGCGCAAAGAGCATCGCTGCGGCTTCATACAGGATAAAAACTAAAAAGACGCCGGGGAAGAGAAGCGTCACGGCAAAAAAGGCCACCGCCACCCCCAGCATCACCGGCAGAGCCGTTTGAACCGCTGCCACCCCCCACAGGTCATAAACCACACCGACGACGAACAGCGCCACCACCAGCCCCAAAGCCAGGTTCAGTGGCTGCCAAAAGCGGCGATTGGCAGCCGGAGACATTTTGAAGCCGTGGGCGACGGCCCCCAGGGCCGCAGCCAGGGCCAGCAAGCCAAAAGCCCAGGCCCACAGCCCGGCTTTCCAGGGATCCCTCTGGGGGCCGATTTGTAACAGATGGATAACACATCCGCCTGACAGCAGGGTGAGCATGGCATCGGTGATGGCGGTGGTCCACTCGGTGGGAATATCTATGAATCTGATAGTGAGTTTCCTGGTAAAGAGTAGCCGCACCCTTCGATACGGTTTCGCTACGCTCAACCTACTCAGGGTGCGACTTGGCGACGAATCTGACTAAATCGCATCCTGAGTAGCCCTGAGTGTAACGAAGGGCGTATCGAAGGGTGCGATTACTGAACTTTGGCTACAGTTGCTCTACTAGTCGCTCAATAACTCCCATGACGGTTTGCTCGGCGCTGCCATCTTCGTCCAGTTCCGGGTTCCAGAGAGTGACCGAAACGACGGCGACGCGGCCCGTTTGAGCCAGCCGGGCCAGCGAGGCTTCAATTGTGCCCAGATCAGAGCCGCCCTGGGCCGGGTAGTTGACGGCGGCCATGTCTTCCAGGCGCAGCACGTCGCTGTCAAAGTGGATGTAGAGGGGTTTGTCGGACAGGGGGAGCGTGAGCAAATCGGCCACTTGGGGCAGGTGGGTGAGGGCGGAGGCGGCCACAGCTTCCTTTTCGCCGGGGTCGAGGTCGCGGGCGTCGGTCAGAATCACCTGGCTTTCCGGGTGAATTTTTGCCCCGGCCCCGCTCATAATTGTCTGCTCGCCGCGCCCGCAGAGCATGGCCAGGGGCATGCCGCCGATAAAGCCGCTGGGGGTAGTCTCATGGGTGTTAAAATCGCCGTGCGCGTCGTACCAGACCAGGGTCAAATCAGCATTTTCCTGCTGCAAGCCGGCCAACACGCCGATGCTGGCCGTACAATCCCCGGCAATGACCACCGGCAGATTGCCGGCGGCGCGGGTGGCGGCCACTTCGGCGGCCAGGGCGGCGTTGAGCGCGCCCATCCGTTGGGTAGGCGAGCCGGCCGGCAAAGGTGGGGTCAACAAGCGCCAGGTGTGACGAGTTAAGGCGGCGCAGGCTGGGTTAAATTCGCCCATCCAATAGGGCACAAAGATGTTGATAGGTTTCATAGGCATTATTCTTCTTCGTACTAATCTACTTCCGGCGGCAAAAACCACTGCCGCTGGGCGTAGAGTTCAAAACCTAATTTACTAAATAGGTGAAAAGCCAGTGGGGTGGAGTAGGTCATACTCAGGCGGCAATCACTTTCGGCGGCATCACTCAACATGCGCTGGATCAAAGCCGTCGCTACCCCCTGGCGGCGATATTCATCCAGGGTACATAAGTTCCAAATACTGGCTACGCCATTCACACAAATAACGGTGCCGGCTCCAACGGGGGTTTCATCTATAAAAGCCAGGTAATGGCGGATAGTATTTTTGATCTCATCTTTGAGTTGAATGGCCGAATAGAGTTTAGCCATATCGTGCAAAGGAAAATCAAAAACCCAGTGGAGCAGGGAACAAATGGCGGTAAGGCCGGGGACGGTGCCGACTCGCTCAATGGTGATGGCCGGGTTTAGGTGAGCGATGGCCGGGCTGCCGGCCAAACACATAGCCGGTTGAGGCGGCAGAGGTTGGTAGCGGCGTTCATTAAGATAATCAGGGCCATGCGGAAAGCGGTCATGGACCAGTTCCACCGCATAAAAAACCTCTCTGGAAAAAAAGAAAGCAGCCGTATCGGCCAGAGTCTCATCGGTGAGGCCCTCGTGAGTCAACGGCATAAAAATATTAAAGGTTGGCACCTGTAATCCACTATACCCACGCACCCATTGGGGAGTGACTTCAAATAACC
>CAZDMM010000801.1:0-3811 GCA_964505845.1 uncultured Caldilineaceae bacterium | reverse complement strand
GACCACTGACGATAGACCACCGACCGCCGTTAAAGATAAGAATCATCTAATTTTATGGCCGTCAGCGGTCGGCGGTCATGTCAGAGGAGGACGTGTCAGCATGGCAAAATCAAAGTCAACCAGTACAGCAGCGGTAGCTCCCAAAGAAGACAATGTTGTAGTTAAATATTTTAAAGAAACACGCGCCGAGTTACGCAAAGTTAGCTGGCCAACCCGTGAAGAAACTCAAAATTTAACCCTGATTATTGTGGCAGTCACGGTAACTATGGCTGCCTTTCTGGGTATATTGGATTATGCTTTCCAAATAGTTGTTGGCAGCGTCATTGCGGGTAATGTAATTAGCATGGTGGTTGCAGCGGTGCTGCTTGCGGCTGGAGCCGCAGCATTTTATTACAATAGCCGGCAAGAGTAGCGGTCCTTTTAGCTTGTTTTTGTTTGTGGCAAAAGGTTATGACGAAGAAAAAGAAATCGGTAACTGGTAGTATCAAGACTTCTGCTGAAACCGCCAAAAAAGCAGAGGTTATCTCTACTCCAGAAAAAACAATTGATGAGATGGCCCCTCTGAATTTAGAGGAGGCTGCGGAAAAAGAGCGACCCGAAGGGACTGCTTGGTTTGTTATTCACAGCTATTCTGGCTATGAAAACAAGGTTCAGAAAAATTTGCTTCATCGTATCGAGTCGATGGAGATGCAAAACAAAATTTTTCAGGTGGTAGTGCCTACCGAAGAAGAAGTAGAACTCAAAGATGGGCATCGCCGTACCATTGAGCGACGAGTTTTCCCAGGCTATATCCTCGTCGAGATGGTGATGGATGAGGATTCTTGGTATGTAGTTAGAAATACCCCCGGCGTCACCGGTTTTGTTGGTTTTGGCAACAAACCCACCCCTTTACGCCAAGATGAAGTTGATAAAATTTTGAAGCGGATGGATGCGGAAGCGCCCAAAATTAAAGTGAGCTTTAAAGTTGGGCAAAAAGTACGGATTGTGGAAGGTCCGTTTGAAGATTTTATGGGAACCGTTGACGAGATTGATTTGGAACGGGCCAGGGTGCGGGTTTTGGTTAGCTTTTTTGGGCGGGAAACGCCGATAGAGCTTGACTTTTTACAGGTTGAGCGGGTTTAAAATTGCAGGTTAAACAGCTTTACAAGGAAATTTAGGGTGCCTTAAGGGCACAAGAAGGATGCGATATGGCTAAAAAGATAAAAGCGGTGGTGAGATTGCAAATTCCGGCAGGTAAAGCTAATCCGGCTCCCCCGGTAGGTACAGCTTTAGGGCCTCATCAAATCAATATTATGGCCTTTTGCAAGGAATATAATGCCAGGACTCAGTCTATGATTGGCTCGATCATCCCGGCTGAAGTGACCATTTACACCGATCAAACTTTTTCCTTTGTTACCAAAACCCCGCCGGTCAGTGATCTTTTGAAGAAGGCGATAGGGTCAGACAAAGGATCCAGCGTGCCAAATCGAACTAAAGTTGGCAAGCTGACCCGCACCCAGCTCCGAGAAATTGCTCAAACCAAAATGCAAGACTTGAACGCCGTTGATCTTGAAGGGGCCATGCGACAAATTGAAGGCTCGGCTCGGAGTATGGGCATTACTATAGAAGGCTAACCCCAGTAGGATTGACCTACTGGTGGGAGGGTTTGAACCAGGCAAACCCGCTATTACCACCAAGGAGAACATCATGCCAAAACGAGGCAAAAAATATCAAGAAGTAGTTAAATTAGTAGACCCAAGCAAAAATTACGCCCCGTCCGAAGCGATGGAGTTGGTTAAAAAGAGTTCCTATGCCAAATTCAATGCTACCGTCGAGGCCCACCTGCGCATGGGCTTAGACCCGCGCAAGGCTGACCAGCAACTCCGCAGCACCGTGCAATTACCTCATGGCACCGGTAAAGAGGTGCGGGTATTAGTTTTTGCCGAAGGCGAAGGTCAAAGAGCGGCGCTGGAAGCCGGAGCGGATTATGCCGGCAGCGATGATCTGGTGCAGAAGATTCAAGGGGGGTGGTTTGACTTTGATGTGGCGGTGGCTACCCCACCCCTGATGGCTAAAGTGGGCCGGTTAGGTAAACTACTAGGCCCCAGAGGTTTGATGCCCAGCCCCAAGGCCGGAACGGTGGTGCAAGATGCTGACCTGGGGCGAGTGGTGAAGGAATTAAAAGCTGGCCGGTTGGAATTTCGGTTGGATAGAACGGCTAATGTCCATCTGCCAATTGGTAAAGTATCGTTTACGCCTGAACAGTTGACCCGCAACTTTGCGGCCTTGATGGAAGCGATACAGCAAGCTAAACCTGCCGCCGCTAAAGGCGTTTATATCAAAAAAATCACGCTTAACGCTACTATGGGGCCAGGGGTTAAGGTTGATACCGCCCAGGCCATGCAACTGAAAGTAGAATAACAGCTTACTATTTGCAACTGAATAGTTTAACCTTTTGTGGTGTCTTACCAAAGACAGCAGGCGCGCCTTTATGGCGCTTAATGGAGATTACCTGCCGAGGTAAAGCACGTGAGGCTTAAGACTAAAAAATTTGCCCGTCAGGGTAAATTTACCCTTTGGTTTGTCTATTAGATTCACGTCTTTGCTTCGGTAGCAGCAAAGACGTTTTTTATTTGGTTACCTACAATGTGGAAAGGAGGTGAACAACTTGGCTATTACACGTGAGAAGAAAGAGGCTTTGATTCAAGGCTATGTGGCAGATTTGCAGGATAGTGAGGCAATTATCATCACCAGTTATCGTGGTTTGAAGGTAAAAGATGTGGAAAAACTGCGACGCCGGATTCGAGAGGCTGACGGCAGCTTTGCGGTGGTCAAAAATACGCTGGCCGCGCGGGCGCTGCAAGAAGCTGGCTGGACGGTAGCGGATGACCTTTTAACCGGGCCTGTGGGGATTGGTTTTTGCCATCACAACGTCGGCGGCGTTGCCAAAGCTATTGCCGATTTTGCCAAAGAAAATGAGCTTTTAAAGATTAACGGGGGTGTGTTGGGCGGCCGGGTTATTGATGAGGCCGGGGCCAAAAGCCTGGCTAGTCTGCCGCCCTTGGAAGTGGTTCGGGCGCAGCTCCTGGGCTTGCTCAATACGCCGGCCTCCCGCCTGGCCGGGGTGGTTGCCAGCGGGGTGCGCCAGGTGGTCAATGTGCTTAATGCCTATGCTGAAAAAGACAAAGAAGCAGCCGCCGAAGCCTGAGATGGTTATCAGTAACTAGTAATTCTTTATCACAATTACTTTCTTCAGAACGAATTAAAAATATTCAGATTACTTAATCGAGGAGATTATAAAATGGCAGATCTACAAAAGATTGCTGATGAACTCAGCCAGTTGACGGTGCTGGAAGCGGCTGAGTTGGTTAAAATTTTGGAAGGCAAATGGGGCGTCAGCGCAGCGGCTCCTATGGCCGTGGCGGTAGCGCCAAGCGCCGGCGGTGGTGATGGTGCGGCCAAAGTAGAGGAAGAAGAAAAGACCGAGTTTGATGTTATCCTGAAGGAAGTGGGAGACAAGAAGATTCAAGTCATCAAAGCGGTACGGACTGTTCGCACCGACCTGGGTCTGAAGGAAGCCAAAGATTTGGTGGATGGCGCTCCCGCTAAAGTGTTGGAAGCCGTTAGTAAAGAAGCAGCCGAAGACGCCAAAGCCAAGCTTGAAGCCGAAGGGGCAAAGGTTGAAATTGCCTAGTCAATGCTTTAAGGGCTAAAAAAAGAGCCGGGCTAATGCCCGGCTCTTTTTTGTTAAAATTCTATCAAAAAATAGGGGCTCAAGTACAGCACAAGTGCAAAGTGACCGGCACTTCCTCATTCTTCGAGGAGTAGCCAA
>CAZDMM010000800.1:1549-3819 GCA_964505845.1 uncultured Caldilineaceae bacterium | reverse complement strand
CTTCGAACACTTTGCCGACCTCGCCGGTGCTCAAAGTGCTGCGCAACGGGTCGGTTGGCAGCGGCAGACTCGGGTAAGCGGCGGTCAACAGGCGCTCGACGATGTGGGCAATGCGATGGTCGTTGTTGCCGCCTTGACCAAACGCCTCGCGGGCGCTGATCCCTAGGCTGTCACGGGTCAAAATCTGCCCGGCCTGATAGAGTTTAAGATGCGTCGCGGTTAAGTCATTATGGATTGTTTGCCGCTGGCTATCCAGCCAGGAGCGAATATCGTCCGCCTCGCGGCCGGTCTGTTGGCGATACTCTTCGTGCATGCTGTGCCAGGCTTCGTAAGCTGCGGCGGCTTCGCGCACCTCGTCGGTCATCTCGCCCGGTATGACCACGGCAATACGGGGGTCTTGTAAATTGGTCGGAAGCATGGTCTGCACCGCCTCCGGGGTCAGGAGCACCAGCCGAAAATGGGTATCCTGCTTGGGCAACGACAGCCCTAAATCCAGGCGGAGGGTGCTGGTGACAATCACTTCGCCGCTATATTCCAGCTTGCGTGACTCGACCCGGCGAGTCATCGTCGTGTCGGGCGTAAATTCGCTGAAGAGGCCACTGGCGCCACCCGTCTCTCGAGGGGTGAAAAAGAGGCTTTTGGTCAAGGCTCCTCGCAAGCGATAGGCGTCACGTCCGGCGCGTTTCTTGTGTTCGTTGAAGATAGTCAGGATAGATGGTCCCTCGCCGCCGGTCGGGATAAAGATGGCCGATTGGTTATCAAAATCCACCTGGCGCAGCACCTGTAGGCTGTTGAGGACGTAGGCCACGTTATCTTCAGCCCGCAGAATATCATCGGTCGTCAGGGTCGCCTCGGCCAGTTCCTTCAGATTCAAGCGGCGAGGATGTTCCATAAAGGCCAGGTACCAGAGATAGAGGGTGGTCAAAATATCCTGGGCCAGCGGCACATCTTGCTGCTCCAGGTTCAACATGGGCAGGGCCTCAAGCGCCGCCTTGTAAGCGTTGAAAGAGTCCTTGTAAACACTCTTGGCCAGACAGTCTTCGACCAAATGGTGGCTTTTGGTCATATCAGCCAGGCGAATAAGCTGTGACCGCTCCAACAAGTCGGCCTGATTGACCACCTGCCAGAAGACCAGCAACCCGGAGCGGGCAGTCGGCAGGTCACGAGCCGTAATGCGGCGGATCGTTTCAAAACAGCGGGGTTGAAATGGGAAAATATCGCGGAACTCTGGCTCACTCAGTTGTTGGGCAAAGGCAAAGTGCTGGCGGTAGTAGGTGTAATGGTCGTTGATTTCAGGTGTGCGGCTGGGGTCCAGGCCGCGGGCGCGGTGCGAGATGATGATGTCATAGTCTCGCTCATTACTCTGAGCCAGCAAGGGGATATTGATAAAGCGATCGCCGGCCTGGCTGCCCTGCAACTTGGCCGGAACAGCCGACTGGGAAGCGACGATGGTGTAAATCTGATATCCTAGATCAACCGGCAGGAGAAAGCCGAGCGTTTCCAGCAAATCGGCATCGCGGCTTAACTCTTCGGGTGTGTTGTGATTTTTCTCCCAGCCCTCGTATTCGTCAATGACCACCAGCAGGCCGTCGTAGTGGGGACCGGCCGGGTCAGTCAATTGACGATAAATATGGGCCAGCCGATCTTTTACACCTACAGCCAGCTCCGGTTTAATTCCCACACTGGCGAAGTACTCGCGCAGCAAATCAGCCGTAGCCGCAGCCCCTTCATTGTCACGATAGTCGGCAATGGATTGCCCGGTGCGCTTTCGCACAAAGGCATCGGCGTCAGCCTGAATAGCCGGCCCCGCTTTTTTCTCTAGCCAATTCAGAATATCTTCGGCGCTGGTCACTTGCACTTGATCTGCCAGGCCGGCAGCGGCAATGGCCCGCTGAAAACCTTCTTCTAACAGCACATCCAAGAGCGAGCGTCCGAGGTAAGAGTCAGCCGCGCCCTGACCTCGCAGAGATAGCACCACCGGAAAGAGGCGTGTCTGGCTCAACCGCTGCTGGGTCTGGCGAACTTCTTCGTCCTGAACAAATTGCCACAGGCTGTTATCGCCCGTATCGGCCAGAAGCGCCGCCAGCGTGACCAGAAAGTGAGTCTTACCCGCGCCATACTCAGCCTGAACCCAAAACGCCTGGCCCCGTCCGCGGGCCATCGTATCTAAAATCTCTTCAAAATGAGCGCGAATGGTCTCGGTAAAAATGTAAGTTTCGACCATCTCCTGGGCGTTGTGTTGAAAAGCGGGTACCAGGGACGGCGTCAGT
>CAZDMM010000800.1:0-1539 GCA_964505845.1 uncultured Caldilineaceae bacterium | reverse complement strand
TGGGTTGCGATTTAGGGATAACCAGGTCTCGAATGCGTATACGCGTCATTGTTCATCCTTAATCAAAATGAGCAGAGTCGAGGCTCCAAGCCTGTTAGGGTTCCGCATCGCTAATTGTCGCGGCGGCGCCTACTACTGCCTGCAAATAGTTAAAGGGAGCGGTTGGATCCAGAACTACATAGTTTGGCAAAGGCCAAGAGGGTTGGAACTGGGTTTCGGCCAGTGGCACTGCCAAAATAAACATATGTTTTTCTGAAGCAAGCTGGAAAAATGAGTTCAGTGAGACTTCGTAACGTGACAGCAAATCGCAGCCGGTCACCACAAAAATCTGCTGATGGTCAAATTTAAGTTTTTCGTTTAGAGTTGTTTGAATGGTCTGGCTGAGTAAACGTCGAGCCTCATCACGTGCTCGCGGCGTGCGGGGTAACGTTACAGCCAGATGATGTAAATCAATCGAAACAAAGGTTTCTGCTGGAATCACGCGTTTTAACACATCTAGCGAACCGTGCCACAGGAAAACGTGCCGGCCGTTGACAGCAGGTAAGGGTCTTTGAGCAAATCGAGAAATGAGGTCAAATAGTTCAGGCTTGGTCATCGGCGACTTGTCAGGGAGTCGAGGCTTCAGCCGGTTGTTAATGCCTCCGCCTAAAGGCTCGACTCCAGTTTTAAGGGTTACGGCAACCGCACGGCCCGGCTAAAATACTCGTCTCGGCTGTAGCGGGTCGTAATTTGCTCTAACTCATCCACTTTGGTAAAGCGCGACAACAATCCGGCCATTTCTGCCTGACGCAGAAGGCGACGAACCTCATCGGCCTCCCGTAGCCCCAGCAAGCGCCACCAATTGGTCTGCAAAAGCTCACTCAAACGCACGATACGGGGAGTAGATGCTAACCGGTCGTGCAACAGAATCAGTAGAGCATTGGCCGATGGGTTAAGCTGTTCAATCAAATGGTCGCCGTTATACCGGCCTAGAAAGCCGAGATCACGGCAGGTTTGAAGTAGCCGCTGGTAAGATTTCTCTTTGAATTCGCCGTAGGTTTCTTTGATAAATGTTCTGACTTGTTCTGGGTCCACAGTGCTGCCCGGCGCTTTCGGCAGAATATGGGTCAGGACGAAGTGAGCGATGGTCGGTTCCCCTTCCAATGCCGTCACCCGCATCACTTCACTCAAAAGCTGCTCGTCATGATAGCTGCGCCAAACCGTTGGCACCAGACCAGTCATAGAACGTTCAGGAAAATAACGGCGCTGGATCAGTTCAGTGTAACGGCGACGGGTTTCAGGCGAATTCTGCGGCAGATTGTCAAAGGTATAATTTTGGAACTCTTCAAACCTTTGGAAACCTTCGCTGGCTTTCACCGCTACCAGGCTGGCTGTCCAGAAAAAATCTTGCAAGGTTGGATATTGGGCTACTGCCACTGAAAATGCACCTGTCTGAAAAATTAAATGGCTACTTACGCCATAATTTGGAGTTTTCGTCGCTGGGTTTGATGGGTTCAAGTATATCATACCGCCCAAATTCCGGTCAAGGTTATTAAAAAC
>CAZDMM010000799.1:0-3834 GCA_964505845.1 uncultured Caldilineaceae bacterium | reverse complement strand
CTGGTCTGGTTGGTTAAAGAAGAACCGGAAGGGGTCGAGCAGGGTAGGGAAAGTAACTTTTTCTTTTTGAATTACCCGGATACTTACAACCGATGGGTTAACTTTGGTGTAAATATCTTCCAAAGTGCCTTCCATAGCGGCTAAAGCTTCGCTTGAAGTGACGGTAGCTTTGACCGGTGCGCTGCTGCTGCTTGGCCCAAGCGCCATCAGCCTTGCTAACGGCGTCGTTGCCGCAGATAAGGCCGGAACTCCGTTGCAAGCCGGCAGCGCCAACAACGCAATCAAAAAACCGGCCACAATTGATGTATATTTTTTCTTGTTCATAGTAACCTCTCAATTCGTAATATTGTTATGGAAAGTCAGTTTTTATCGTCTAAAATGTCCCATAGAGACGCCCAACGCAGGCAGTTTGCCCTTGCGGTATCAAGTATAAAACATCATGACTGATTGCCGGTAAATCATCATCCTCCTCCGTTACCTCCCGTGAAGCAAAAATATCTCTAAAATGTAAGCAACAAATATACCCAATGAGAAAACAGCCAGCAGCAGCAACCATAAGCGTAAATTACTAGAGCCATCAAGTGAGTCAGATTTGTTGGCGCGGCTGCGATTGAGTACAAAGCCCCAGGTCAGCAGCCCCAGTAACAATCCAACTAACATGTAGAGTAGCAGCGGTACTGCCTGAAGTGAGGCCATGCTGTTTTCCAAAGTAAGACACAGGTTTGACCAATTTCTACGCCTAGCATATCACACCACCCGGCCAGGCGTCTTTAAATGAACATTGTCTTAACCTTAAGCCAACCTTAAGGGATAAACTTCAGCGGGGATTTTTCTTGAGGTTCAAGCAGTCGTACAATTGTGGGAGTATGAAGAGAGTACGCACGGCAGCCTTATTGACAGCCCTCATGGGGCTGATTAACGTTTTGTCCACGGTAACCCCGGCGCTGACCGACCGGATGCACTTACTCAGGCAGTTTTCCCCCCTCACGGTTCGGCATGGCAGCCATTTAACGGCGGCGTTGGCCGGGTTTGCTTTGCTGCTGCTGGCCAGTGGCTTGTGGCGGCGCAAACGCATTGCCTGGCTGCTGACTCTGATCGTCTTAATGATCTCAGCAATTAGCCATTTACTCAAAGGGTTAGATTATGAAGAGGCCGCCTTAGCCACCGCTCTGGCTATTTGGTTGTTCAGCTTACGCCCCTCCTTTCACGCCCGCTCTGACGAACCTTCGATACGGCAGGGTTTAGGGGTGCTCGGTGCGGCGCTGATTTTTACCTTGATCTATGGAGCAGCCGGTTTTTATCTTTTAGATCGCCACTTTAAGGTCTCTTTTGGGTTAGGGGACGCGTTGTGGCAAACCATCATCATGTTCACTCAGTTTTATGACCCCGGCCTGGAGCCGCTCACCGGCTTTGGGCGCTATTTTGCCGACTCCATCTACATGGTCGGTACGGTCACACTCAGTTACGCCTTGTTGATGCTGATTCGGCCGGTGCTGGTGCGCCAGCCGGCCACCCAGGCTGAACGTGCTCGCGCTCAAGGCCTTGTTGAAGCCTATGGCCGCTCTTCTTTGGCCCGGATGACGCTGTTTGAGGACAAGTCGTACTACTTTAGCCCTGGCGGCTCGATGGTGGCTTATGTGGCTAAAGGGCAAGCTGCGGCCGCGCTGGGCGACCCGGTTGGCCCACCGGAGGATGCAGCGGCGGCGATTGTGAGCTTTAGGGATTACTGCGCCCAAAATGATTGGCTGCCTGCCTTTTGGAGTGTGCAGCCTGATTACCTAAAATATTACGAGGCGGCAGGTTTTAACTGGCTCACCCTGGGGCAAGAAGGCATTCTTGACCTGGCCTCATTTACCCTATCGGGTGGCCGCAAAAGCCTCCGTTCGGCGGTGAACAAGCTGACCAAAGCAGGCTTTTACACCCAGGTTCACCAGCCTCCCCTATCTGACAACTTGTTGGCCGAGTTGAAAACCATCAGCGATGAATGGTTGACCATGATGCATGGCCGGGAAAAACGCTTCTCGCTGGGCTGGTTTGAGGAGGATTATATCCGTCATGCGCCCGTCATTGCGGTGCATACCCCCGAAGGAGTTATCAGCGCCTTTGCCAACGTGGTGCCGGAATACCAACGAAATGAAATCACCACCGACTTGATTCGCCGTCGTTCCAAAGTAGAAAACGGCGCGATGGATTTTTTGTTCATTGCTTTTTTTGAATGGGCTAAAACGCAGGGTTATGCCACTTTCAATCTCGGCCTAAGCCCGTTGGCAGGGGTGGGTCAACAGCCTGATGACCCGGCGGTGGAAAAAGCCTTACATTTTATCTACCAGCGGGTCAACCAATTTTACAATTTCAAGGGACTGCACGAGTTCAAGGAAAAATTCCGTCCCAATTGGTCACCTCGCTACCTCATCTATCCCGGCCCGGCCAGTTTGCCCGCCATTGTGCTCACCTTAAATCGGGCCAGTTCCGGCGACGATTTTGCCTGGGATTACGTTAAGGATTTTGTTAAAAAGCGATTAACGGTCAAGCGTGTAAAAGCCTCCCCATAGCCGGGTATATGAGGGCCTCAATTCATCATGGAGGCAAGGCAACCCCAGATTTAGTTTGAACCAGGGTCGCCTGGAGGCGGCGGTAACTTGTCGAAAGAAACTACCGCTTGTGGTGGTAAAGAAATTATAAACCGGCTGCCCTGGCCCGGTTGGCTTTCTACCGTTAAACTGCCGCCGTGGGCCACAATCAGGTCATGCGCAATCGTCAAGCCCAAACCCAGGCCATACGGATAACGGATATTGCGCTCGCTGCGATAAAACGGCTCAAAAATGCGGGCCTGCTCCTCAAACGCGATGCCGGGGCCGGTATCGCTTACCTTGAGCCAGACATTTTCCGCCTCAACACCGGCCGAAAATGAAACCTGGCCGCCGGCAGGGGTGTACTTGATAGCGTTACTGAGCAGATTGCCGATAACCTGGGCCAACCGGTCGGGGTCAACATTAACCAGGGGCAGATCAGCCGGGATGGACGCCTGCCACTGCAGCCCTTTGGCCCGCGCCGCCTCGCGCCAGGTAGCCAGGGCCGGCGACAGCCACTCACTCAATGAGACAGGGCGGCGCTCTAGCTCTAGCGGCCCCAGGATCCGGTGGTGTAATTCTGTTAAATCATTGAGCAGCGGGTGCATCCGCTGTACTTCGGCCTCCATGCCCATTAACAGCTCCCGCCGAAAATCCTCATCGCGGTCCGCCCCGTTGAGCAAGGCTTGAATGGCCGATTCCAGGGCCCCGATAGGCCGTCCCACCTCATGCACCACATTAGCCAGCAAACGCCGCCGCGCCTCTTCCAGCATATGCAGCCGCTCGCTCAGGGTATTAAAGGCGCGCAGCAGTTGGCGCACTTCGGCCGGCCCCTGTTCGGGCAAACGGGTAAGCTGCTGACCATAAGCCACACCCAGCATGGCCCTGGTAACGCGCCGCAGCGATCCTTCCAGGTCAAGGGCTAAAACCAGGCCAATAGCAGCGCCTAAAATCAACTCAATGGCTAACACAGCCCCGATCAGGTAACGCAGGCGAAAAAACTGCTCCGAAACGTTCCCCAAACGATGGGTAGCCCGCACCACACCGATCACGTTCCGGTTTGAGTCAATCACCGGAACCAGGACATCGGCAATTTGAGCCTCGGCGCTCTGGCTGTAATTGATTTGAACGCTGTTCTGGCCGGCCAAAGCTTTAGGCAGCTCCGGCAGTTCAATCACCTGGCCCAGGCGCGGCGCATCATTAAGATCGCTAGAAGCCAGTAGAGTTCCAGATGAATCTATCAACATCACCTGAGATTGGTTCT
>CAZDMM010000798.1:0-3835 GCA_964505845.1 uncultured Caldilineaceae bacterium | reverse complement strand
GATATGATAATAGCTAAAAAACCCGTCGGCGTCCTGGTAGCCGTAAACGTTGGTCACTACCACCTCATCTTTTGCGGAGTCGGCCAGCGCGGCCGGCAGCCGGCCGGCCAGGGCCAGCAGCATCAAGATAGCAACCAGCATCCGCAAAACAACATAGCCTTTCATAAACTGTCGAGTTCCTTTCCTGGAAGATGATTGAGTTTCTGGGCGGTTAACTTAACACCTGAGCCAGCCTTCCACCGGTGTTGCCGGGTCAAGCTCGGTCACATGAGCGTCAATAAACTCTTGCCCGTGTGCGCGCGCCACCGACACCCGGTGGTTGCCATCTCGCACAAAGTACATCTCACCTACTTTAAGCAGTTCCACCGGCGGCAGCGGCTTTTCCTGGTGGTAAGCGATGTCAATATTTACCCACCGATCTCTGCTGTATTCCTGCAAGGGATAAAAGGCCCGGTCAAACTCATGGTACCGGCCCTCGCTGCCCACAATCTGGTCAATCCCCACCGCCTGCAAGCCCAGATAATTTTGCCGTTGCAGCGATATCTGCTGCAGCGGCAGCAGATGGTTACATTTGCGGGTCAGCCAGCTAAACAAGCTGCGCCAAAAAGCGGTAAACTTTGCCTCATAAAAATCTTGTTGGGCTAACTGATTGTAATCTACCATGTACATGGCATGTCCCCCCTGTTGAGTACCTGTTTCTTAACCGCAACCCGCACCCTAAAACCTCTATGTCCAGTGTCCCGGCCTGCCCTGATATTAGCCCATGTGCTTGGCCAAAAATACTGCTTCTGGGAAGCCCTGAAACAGGCTCAATTTGCGGCGGATCATCTCTAACACACTGCCCGCCTGTATCCGCTCATTTGCCCGGCCCAGGCCGGCCGCCTGGATGAACCGCTCTTGCTCTGCCTCTTGCCGCAAATCCCTATAATGTTCCTGGGATAAGAAAATATCGCGTTGACCTAACATGGCTTAATTCTCCTGACCATAACCAATTTCAATCTTAATGGCTAAATTTTATCTTCCCATCGTCCGGCAATCGTTACGGGGGACGTTACGAAAAAAAAGGCGGAACACCAAATGGTATTCCGCCTGCATTGTTTGGGCGTATTTCAAATCGGTAACAGCGGCGCCTCTATGCCGCCTCTTCGGCCTTCATCACCTCACACAACAAAGCTTTATACACCGGAAAACCGGAGATAGGGTCACGATTAGCGTCGTCGGTCAACTCATTAACGTTGCACTCCCGCCACGGCAGGCTGGCGACAGGACTGCCGCCGCCGGCGTTAGCCTCGACTACCCCCGGCACAATATCTTCACTGACGTTGGCCGTGAAGCGCACCCGGCCTCGCGGCGATACCAGCCAAACCTCGTCGCCATGCCGGATGTTGCGGGCGGCGGCGTCACGGGGATGGAGCGTGACCTCTGGCCTGGGCTGCATCTTCAGCAAGCCGGGGATATTGTGATGCTGCGAGCGAAAATCAGATTGAATCCTGGCCCCGGAGTTGAACACCAGCGGGAACTGTTGGGCCAGTTCCGGCGCAGCCAGCGGCCCTTCCTGCGGCTCGGTGTAGACCGGCAGTGGGTCATACCCATACTGAGCCAGCACGGTCGAGGTAATCTCAAACTTGCCGCTGGGCGTCTCAAAACCGGGTTGGCCATCCCGGCGCAGCAGGCCCCGCTCCCACTGGCGATACTGCTGGGCCGGGCCGGGCAGTTCTACCCCGGCCGGCCGGCGGCGTAAGCTATCCACCTCCACCCCACTGCCTGCCAACGCCTGGCGCAGCATCTCCCGGCTGGATTGAGGGTAGAGGTGGCCGTAGCCCAGCCGGTTAGCAATGGCGACGGCAATATCCCAATCGGGCCGGGCCTCACCCTGCGGCTCAATCACCCGCCGCCGGTGCTGGATGGTGCGGCCATAGACCATATAGCTCTCCAGCTCAAACATGGTCGTCGCCGGCAGCACAACGTCGGCGTACATGGCATCGGCGGTTAAAAAGCGGTCCACCACCACCAAAGCCTCCAGGGCTACCAGGCTGCGCCGCCAGAGGTCAGGATTAGGATAGGACGTTATAATGGAAGAACCCACAACCAGCAGCGCCCGCAGCGGATAAGGGTCATCCTGCAAGATAGCGCGGGGCAGTTCCATGGCATGGGCCTCGCGCCGGTAGAGGTGATAGAGCGGGTACCTGTCCTGGCCGATGGCTTTGATACCCGGCGGCGGCTCCAGCCGCATGCCCTGGTTGAGCGGAAACTCGCCGTGCAGGTTGATGATTTTGCCGCCAGGCACATCCAGGTTGCCGGTCAGCGCCCACAGGATCAACACCGCCCGGATATTCTGCGTACCGCTGTTGGTATATTCCAACCCGGTATAATTGACCAGGGAAGCGCCCTTAGCCTGCGCCAGCGCCCGCGCCAGGGAGCGAATCTCTGCCGCCGGGACGCCCGTAATTTGCTCCACCCGCTCCGGCCTAAATTGGGCCACGTACTCGCGCAGTTCGGCAAAGCCCAACGTCCAGTTATCCACAAATTGGTGGTCATACAAATCTTCTTCAATCACCACCTGGATCAACCCCAGAGCCAGCGCCCCATCGGCGCCGGGTCTGATGCCCAGCCATTTGGCCTGGGTAGCGCGGGCGGTTTCGCTGCGGCGCGGGTCAATCACTATTACCTCGGCCCCTCGCTTTTGGGCTGCTTTAATCCTGACCAGGTTGACCGGGGCCGAGTCGGTGGCCGGGTTGTCGCCCCAAACTACAATCAAATCCGAATGTTCAATATCGCTGTAGGTATCGGCGTCCCACACCCCAAAGGTAGTGACCGGCGCAATCACGCCATGCGCCACGTAGCAGATGGCCCCCACGCCGGTGGTATTGGGCGAGCCGAAGGGAAAGAGCAGATTCCAGGCCGAGGAGGTGCGCACCCCGGCCGGCGTTAGCAAATCACACAGTGCGCGTTCAAACGCGCCCCGCCCGGTGTAAACGCAGGCCGCCTGCGGGCCGTAGCGGGCGGCCACCCCTTGCAGCAGTTCCGCCACCGTATCCAGGGCTTCGTCCCAACTTACCCGCTCAAACTGACCCGCCCCACGCGGCCCCACCCGGCGCAAAGGGTATAGCAGCCGGTCGGGGGCATAAACAATTTCTGGGGCGCGCACCCCGCGCGGGCAGCACATGCCCTGCGGATGGCTTATGAGGCTATCGGGCGCTTCGCCTCGGTGAGAAGTAGGTTGGTCGTCCCACCGGCCTTTCAGCGGGGCCAGCCGGCTTATCCGGCCCTGCTCCAGGGTAATGCTCACCCCGCAGCCCGCCGGGCAAATACCGCACAAACTGGCGACCACTTCCCTTTGGGGCCGGCCCACCGGGTCAATAGGTAAAGGATAAGGTGATGTAGTGGCAATGGTCATTCTAAAAAACTCGCTCATTGATTAAAGTACAGGCGTCCTGTTGAAAAGGCATAATAATGGTATAATACCTTAGAGCGTAAGATAACATAAAACCCGGCCAGCGTCAACAGTTCGCTGAAAACATTTATGTACTTTTTACAGTTTGTTGAAATCAATCGTAGAGGCGTAGCAAAGGCATCCCTATGCCTCTGCGGGCGGCATCCCTATGCCTCTGCGAGCGGCATCGGGATGTCGCCCTACCGATGCTGAAACCATCCCTCACCCCCGTCGCTAACGCGACTCCCCCTTTCCCAATGGGAGAGGGGTTGGGGGGTGAGGGCCAATCATAACAGGAGGCCCCATCTTATGAGACGTCAAAACCGCAGCCGCCAGCTTATGACGACGGCCGCCCCGCTGCCGGATGTACCCCACTTGCAGCCCAAATTAACCATGCTGGAT
>CAZDMM010000797.1:0-3835 GCA_964505845.1 uncultured Caldilineaceae bacterium | reverse complement strand
CCTGAGCAGGCAGTAAACACCAGACAGAGTCAGGAAGGCCAACTGCCAGAGAATATGTAGATAACCTTTCACCATGAAATCTCTCCTTAATTTAGCTCTTTAATCGGTAACTGTCCACGTCCCCTCTGGGCCACAACAATAGCTGTATTCAAAACCGATGAACCCATCCGGCAGCTAAAACTGAAAGCTGTAGGTCGTTTCACGACGCCGATAAAAGTTCCGATTATCATAAGGTAACGTACCGCTCAATTGAAGCAATGGCGGCAGGGTTACGTCCGCTGAGAGGAGGGTGCTAATGTTCTCCGGGTAAGCGGCATGCTGGCGTTTGTAGTCTTCGAGCTGAGGGATCAATGACGCTAGAAAAGCTTGAGCGTGCTGAACTTCTACGTTGCGAAAGGTTTGAGCGAGAGGGAAGAAAGCGAGTTGCAGAATGAAAAGCGAGTTGCAGAATGAAAAACAGGCTGATCAGGAGCAGAGGGGTGTTGAGCGAGTGGGGTCGCGTTGATGGTTGGGCTTTTGTGCGCCGCCGAAAGGGGAGCGCGGTCAGCATGAGTATCACCCCCAACAGAGTGGCCAACGCCGGGATAAAGCTGAAGACCGCGAGTTGCCAGCGGTTGAAATAAGCTAACCCGGCAGCCACGGATAAACCGGCCAAAAGGCTTAAACCACTGAATGCAAGGGTCTGGGGCTTCATAAATCTGAGAATCATACCTTAATCACCTGAGAGCTTCGAGTCAACGATTCGCAGCACCGGCCAGTTGGCCCAACCCCCCAGGGTGAACTCGTAGCGAAAACTGGTATCATCACTGGAGGTGGAGACACAGGCATAGCGCACCTGGGACGGCGGGGCGGTCAGGGGTTGGCAGTCGGTCATGCCGGTTGGTAATCCAGACTGCCCCACGATCACTAACAAGAAAAGGGCGGCTATTCCGGTCAAGCCAAGGGTAGCTAACAGCTCCCACATCCTGAGCCGCCTGGTCCCGAGGGCGACCAACCCCAGCGGCAGCCCGCCACAAGCCAGGAGTGGATAAATTCCGCCGGTGAGGAAGGTCCAGGGCGGGGCCAAAGCGAGACCAAACGCCCACAACGCCAGACCCAGGCCTGGTCCTGCCAGCACCAGGGCCAGAATCGTCAGTACCGTAAAAGCGTGAGAGCGCCACTTTTTGGGAGTCTGATTATCACTCATGAGAGTCGTCCTTATTATTGTTCCTGCTTACGCTTGTTACGCAGCAAGATGGACACCGCAATCACCAGGCTGCCAAACAGTCCCAACATTGAGCCACAAACGGTTGATACCAAAAGGTACAGCAGCAAGGAAAAGGCGGTGATGAAATGTTGCCACCGCCAGACGCTGCCATCTTCAAGCACCGCAAAATTAATCTGGTAGACTGCTTCAGGATGACAAGCCTGAGTTTCGATGCTGTCCACCACTCGACCGGGAGGAGAGGGTACCTCAAAGTGAGCCGGGCGATCACAAGGCGGATTTGCCAGGAGTTCTTCTGGCACGACCGTTTTTTCTAGCCAACAAGCCTCAGGCGAGCAGGAATAGACTTTTTGATGGGTTGTTTTGACGTATACAACCCAGGAATAGTTGGAGAGACCTGTGCCTGCGGCGAGAATTTGGGTTGCTTTTTGCGGCAGCGGCTCCAATCGTTTCCAGCTTATCACACTACCCCTATTCCACGCCACTCCATACCACCCGCCAGCCAGGCAGCCCAAAATGGGTAGCAAAAGGACAACGTTAATGATAAGCGCGGGAAGGATAAGAGAAACGAACCTCTTGCCCCTGTCTGACCTGTTCATACCAATTGACATTCGCTCTCTTTTATCCTCAGCGCCGCCACTGTGGATTGACATCATTTTCCGAATTCGTGGTTAACCGAGTCTTGCCGGAACCATCCCTATTCATCACATAAATATCTAAATTTGAAAAACTACTTTCAGCCGCATAAGCAATCTGGCGGCCATCCGGCGACCAGGTGGGGTTGCCAGTATATGTGCCATTCCAACTGGGTTGGTCGGTTAATTGAAGTTGGTTTGTCCCATCCGCATTCATGACATAAACATCGGTCTCAAATCTACTTTTTTTGCCTACTTCAAAGAGAATCTGGGAACCATCAGGCGACCAGGAGGGGAAACGATGATAAGCCGGCCCATCTGTCAACTGCTTCAGTCCCGAACCATCGGGCCTGATCACAAATATCTGCTCCCAGGGTTGCCCATCAGCAGCTCTGATTTCGCTCACAAAGCTAATCGTGCTCCCATCCGGCGACCAAGCGAGTTGCTTAGGCGAGCCCTCCGGCAGGTCCGTAATCTGGCGCAGGTTTGAGCCATCACTATTTATGATCATCAATTCAAAATCCAAGCTAAAGGCAAGCTGGCGGCCATCCGGCGACCAAACCGGGTACTCAATATCAATGTATGGACCATAGGTGAGTTGACGCACATTGGAGCCATCAGCCTGCATGATAAAGATTTGCCAGATATCTTGATCACGCGAAGACATAAAAGCGATCTGGCTGTTATCCGGCGACCAACCCACCATACCATCACCGGCCGGGTGATGGGTGAGGTTGGTTTTGTCCGTACCATTGGGCTGCATCACGTAAATATCACCGGCGTGGTTGTAAGAAATCCGCGTGCCATCCGGCGACCATTGAGAGTAGCGACTATCGGCCAGGCCAAAGGTTCGGGTCAGGCTCAACGGGTCAGACCCATCGGCTTTCATGACCGCAATATAGTGCGAGAGGCCGCTGTCTGCCTCATAGACAATTTTATACATTTCACTCAATTCAGGCTTGAAAAAGCTAAAGCTTGCCATAAGTAAGACAAGACAGACAAGTAAAACAAATATGAATGGGGGAATCAATAGTTTGGTTGGCGTCATTTTTTAATTCTCTAAAAAATGTTGCAGCGCCTGCTCCACCAAATCCAGCCCCACGATGCTGCCGGTTCGCATCCGCAGCAACCCGCTCGCGTCGAACAGGAAGTAAGCCGGCACGTACAGGTTATTGTCTATCCATAATCCCCTTACTTTACTCAATGAGCGTCTCATCATCGTTACAAAGACCGTTACCAAAAAATTACCTCCTCCCTTTTCTTGCGCAGTAACCCAAGTTGCCACCTTTACAGACGACACCTACCTTAGTTCTGTACCCCGGCTGCGCCCGAAACCCCTATTTTGCTTCCTTTAATGAATCTGAATTGCGCCCAGGGCCGCAACTCGCCTGCGCTGCCCCTGGCGCTGACCCCCTCTGTCCCTGACCCCAGTTTTGAGCCTTTCACGACGGTGAGGTAGGCCCAGGGCTGTCCCACCATAGAGGTTGGCTGCGCCTCTGCTTCAGTCCAGGCTAGAGCCGCCGCCAGGACCGAACCAGCCAGCAGGAGGGCGGCCACTTTCTGAGGGTTGAATTGCATTTGTTTGGTATTCATTTTTGTTGAAACGCTCCTTGTGAGAGATATATTTTTGAATTACAACCTCAGTTTATCACACACAGCGTTTGTAAAGCGTTTGGTGGAGCGTTTGAGGGGGGTAATTTGAAAGGGAAAATGGGTTTTACCCAAATGAGGGTGTTAGGGGGAAAAATTGGGGGATTGTTTATTTTATCCTCGCTTCACGTCCCTCAATCCCGGTGAAATTATAACCCCACCTTGAAGTAATCCTGAAAGCGATAACCGCCCGGCTCCATCACATTCACCTCCACAGCTTGATAAACCTGAATAATGATTATTCTGATGGCTCGACGTTGGTCTGGGTCAATTGATTCGATTCATCCCAGGACCGCCCGCACCTTCTGCAAAAAGTTGTCAACCAGCCATCAAGGTGGGCAAGCAG
>CAZDMM010000796.1:0-3840 GCA_964505845.1 uncultured Caldilineaceae bacterium | reverse complement strand
CCCGGCCCTACTGGTCATGATCCTGCTGCCCTTGATGGTCTACAATCTGGGCGCGGCCATAGATAATTTTCGGGATTCCAGCCCGTACCAGCGTTACGCCGGGGCCTCGGCCTGGTTAAAAGCCAATACCCTGGCCGGCAGCCGTATCTATCAAACCGATTGGGATGATTTTCCCCAGTTATTTTTTTACAATACGCAGAACACCTACACCCTGGGCCTGGACCCAACCTACATGGAGTTGTACAACGCCCCTTTGTACCATTTGTGGCAAGATATTAACGGGGGCAAGATAGAAGCGCCCGGCCAGATCATCGCCGATACCTTTGGAGCCACTTACGTGTTTAGCGACCTGAACCACAAGAGTTTTCTGGAGCGGGCCAGGGCCGATCCTGACCTGGTCGAAGTGTACCGGGATGGGTACGCGGTGATCTTTCAAGTTCGGCCTGGCGGCGCTAAGGGCGCGGTGGGCTAGGGCCAATTAATTACCGTTGGCCTGCAGGTTTGGCCGGAACCGATTGCAGGTACAACCACAGGGCGCTCAGTTCCATGTCGCTCATCTGGCTAAAGTTGACCCAGGGCATCGCCTGGCTGATGGTGGAGCCGTCGGGACGCTGACCGGTGCGAATAGCCCGGAAGAAATCGGCTTCGGTCCAGCGGCCCAGGCCGGTCTCTGGGTCGGGGGTCAGGTTGGCCGGGTAAGGCGGCTCGGCCGGCACGCCGGGAATAGCGCCCCCGGACAGGCCCGCCCCGTGGCAGCCGGTGCAAGTTTGGGCCAGGTAGGCCCCATACTCTTGGGTAGGGCCGGGTTCTACCGCCGCCGGGCGCGGGGCGGTGTGGTCAATGCGCTCCGCCGGCAGCACCGCCACCTGGTCGGTAACCAGCAGCACCCGGCCTAACGGCCCCAGGCTTTTGGCGTCATTCTGCTGGTTGACCGGCGGCAGACTCTTGAGGTAAGCAATCAGCGCGCCCAGGTCATGGTCGTTAAGACCGTTATATTCATGCGACGGCATAATCCACAGCGGTTTGCCGTCCGGCCTCACCCCGTGCCGGATCGAGCGCACCCAGTCGCGGTCGCTGTAGCTGCCGCCGATGCCGCCTTCTCCGCCGGTCAGGTTGGCGGCGTTGATGTGGCTCAACAGGGGGTCATCAATAAAAAGGCCGCCGGCCCCATTTCCATGATGGCAATCCACACAGCCACGACTGGAAAAGAGCCGCTTCCCCTCGGCGATGGCCTCGGCTCCGGCCGGCACAGCCACCGCCGCCGGTTGAACATCATACACTTTGTTAACCCGGCTCTCGCTCAGACCGTACACCACGGCCAGGGCCAGCGCCAGCAGCCCAACCAGTCCGCCTACAATAATCCCTACCCATTTTAAAAATTTTTTCATTGAAAGTCTCCTTAGAAAATAGCCCTCACCCCCAACCCCCGCCTCCGGCGCGCAAAGCGTCCCATTGGGAGAGGGGACACCAAAGGTGCGCACAGCGCGCGTCAGCGACGGGGCGAGGGATTTTCATCGTCGGTGGTGTGCCGCAGGCTCATGATGACTCCCTGGAAAATAGCGTTATCTCGCCGTAGGGCGGCATCCTGTGTCGCCCGCCGAGGCATGGGAATGCCTTGCCTATGATGTGCTGCTCATCATCAAATTCGTACTCAGTGTAGCGTTGGGGCGTCTCCACACCGTTACGAACAGCGTTACCATTATTTTTAAGAATTCGGTATAATGGCCTTTTAGCAGTTTCAATCTGGCTCAGGAGAGGTCACATGGATGGCAAACAAATGACGGCTGTGGTAGCCAAGCTCGATATAAAATGGTGGATTTTGCTGGCGGTGGGGGTGGGCAGTTTTATGTCGGCCCTGGATTCCAGCGTGGTCAATATCATCTTGCCGGTGGTCAGCACAACCTTCAAAAGCGATGTAGCCACCGTGGAGTGGGTGGTCACGGTCTACCTGTTGATGGTGAGCGGGTTGTTGCTCAGTTTTGGCCGCCTGGGTGATTTGCGCGGCCACAAATTGGTCTATCTCTCCGGGTTTGGCGTGTTTATCGCCAGTTCGGCCCTGTGCGGGTTTGCCCCGGCCATTTGGGTGCTTATTGCAGCCCGCGCCCTGCAATCGCTGGGGGCGGCCATGCTGCTGGCTAACTCGCCGGCCATTCTGACCAAAAGCTTTCCGGCCAACCAGCGCGGCCAGGCCCTGGGCCTGCAGGCTACCATGACCTATTTGGGCCTGACGGTGGGGCCATCTCTGGGGGGCTGGTTGGCCAGCCACTACGGCTGGCGCTCGGTCTTTTACATCAATATCCCGGTAGGGCTGCTGGCGCTGCTGTTGAGCTTCTTCTTTATTCCGCTGGACCCGCCCGCCGACCGGCGAGAGCCGTTTGACCTGGCAGGTGCGCTGACCTTTATGGCCGGGCTGGTGGCGCTGCTGCTGGGCTTAAACCAGGGGCACGCCTGGGGCTGGAGTTCTCCGGCTATTGTGCTGCTAATGTTGGCCGCCCTGGCCCTGCTGGCGGTCTTTTTGGTCATTGAGTGGCGCGTGCCCAGCCCCATGCTCGACTTGAGCCTGTTCCGCAGCACCCTCTTTTCGGCCTCAACGGCCAGCGCGGTGTTTAATTATATCTGCATCTACAGCGTGTTGTTCTTGCTGCCCTTTTTTTTAATCCAGACCCGCGGCCTTGACCCGGCCCAGGCCGGCTTGATCCTGACCGCCCAACCCATCATCATGGCCGTTATGGCCCCCTTGAGCGGCACCCTGTCGGACCGGATGGGGGCGCGCTTGCTCAGCACCGCCGGCATGCTCATCCTGGCCGGCGGCTTATTTTTACTATCGCAGACCAATATTGAATCGCCCTTGAGCTATATCGCCCTGTCCCTGGCTACGGTTGGGTTGGGCACGGGGGTCTTTATCTCGCCCAATACCAGCGCCTTGTTAGGGGCGGCCCCGCCGCACCGGCGCGGCATCGCTTCTGGTATTATGGCTACCGCCCGCAATATGGGCATGGTGTTGGGGGTGGGGCTGGCCGGAGCCGTTTTTACCACCGTGCAAGCCCAGGCGCAGGCGGCCGGTTCGGCCACAGCCACCGCCGACGGGATTCAAGCCGGTTTTCTGGTGGCTGTAGGGGTGGCGCTGGTGGGGGCGCTGGCTTCGGCGGTGCGAGGGCCAAATGTGAGCACCTGATAAGTTTTCCGGTGTTCGTAATGATCACCGTAACGGTTCCGTCACGCTTTTAGCCTAAACTAACGGTAACTCTCACCCAAGGAGGTCTTGAAGCATGCCGACCCTCCAATTCCCCTTGACTGCTGCCAGCAGAAAAAGCGGCCGCCCCTGGCTTAAGGGACTGCTGGTGGGGTTGGCGGCGCTGATGGGGGCCGCCCTGGCTCTGTATTGGCCTGCTGACTATAACCCAAGTGCGCCATCCAAACCGGCCCAAAGCTATGCCGAAGCTATGACTCGCCTGGAAGCCCTGCAAGCCAAAGATGAGGACCTGGCGCTTTTCCCCGGCTGCGAGTCCCAGGTGATGACTCACGCTCAACCGGTGGAGCGGGTGATGGTGCTGCTGCACGGCTATCGCAACTGCCCCGCCCAGTTTCAGCAGTTGGGCCTGATTTTTTACCAGCAGGGTTATAACGTCATCATCCCGCGCATGCAGCATCACGGCCTGGCAGATACGCTGACGGCCGACCAATCGCAACTTACCGCCGACGAATTGGCCGCCCATGTGACCGAAGCGGTAGATGTGGCCCAGGGTTTGGGTGAACAGGTTACGGTGGCCGGTATCTCAACCGGCGGGGTATTGACTGCCTGGGCCGCCCAAAATCGGGCCGATGTTGACCGGGCAGTGC
>CAZDMM010000795.1:0-3844 GCA_964505845.1 uncultured Caldilineaceae bacterium | reverse complement strand
CGCCACGCAATTGGGTGTCCAAACTCAGTTTGGACACCAGCCGCCCACGCTATGTGGGAAATACTGTTATTCTGATTACTATGTGAGGCACTCTTATGACCCATCAAACTACTAAAAAACGCGTCTTCTCCGGCATCCAGCCGTCGGGGAATTTGCATATTGGCAATTACCTGGGGGCCATTAAAAATTGGGTGGCGGAGCAGCATAAGTATGACAACGTCTTTTGCATTGTAGACCTGCACGCTCTGACCGTGCCGCAAGACCCGGCAGAGTTGTACCAGAAAACCCGCGAGGTGGCCCTGCTGTACCTGGCCTGCGGCCTCAGCCTGGAAGATTGCGCCATCTTTGTGCAAAGCCACATTTCGGCCCACTCCGAGCTGACCTGGCTGCTCAACTGCGTTACCCCGCTGGGCTGGCTGGAGCGCATGACCCAGTACAAAGACAAAGCCGCCAAGCAGGAAAGCGTCAGCACCGGGCTGATTGATTACCCGGTGCTCATGGCCGCCGACATCATTCTGTACGACAGCCACTACGTCCCGGTGGGCGAAGACCAGAAGCAGCATGTCGAGCTGACCCGCGATATTGCCATCCGCTTCAATAACCTGTACGGTGAAACTTTTGTTGTGCCCGAAGTGCTCATCCCCAAAGCCGGGGCGCGGGTGAAAGGCCTGGACGACCCGACGGCCAAAATGAGCAAGAGCAGCGCCGCCCAGGGCCACGCTCTACGCCTGCTTGACCCGCCCGATGTGCTGCGCAAATCGGTGATGCGGGCCACCACCGACTCGCTCAACCGGATTGCCTTTGACCTGGAGAACCAGCCCGGCGTGACCAATCTGCTCACCATCTACCAGGCCCTGACCAACAAGAGCCAAGAGGACATCCTGGCCGAATTCGAGGGCAAGGGCTACGGCCACCTCAAAAAGCAGGTGGCCGAGGCCGTCATCGCCGCGCTGGAGCCGGTTCAAACGCGATACCACGATATGGCCAAAGACCCGGCCTACATCGAGCAGGTGCTGGCCGAAGGCGCGGAGCGCATCCGGCCCATCGCCGAGCGCCGGCTGCGGGTAGCTCAAGAGAGACTGGGCTTACGGAAATAGGAAATGAGGAATGGCGAATGGCGAATGAGGAATTGTTTTGGATTTACAGATTCGCCATTCGCCTATTCGCCATTCGCAGATTCGTAGAGAGGAATTATGACCGGAATTGAACGGATTCAACTTGCTTTTACCACCGGCCGCCCCGCCTTTATGCCCTACTCGGTGCTGGGCTATCCCGACCGGGCCGGCGGGCTGGCCGTCATCCAAACGTTGGTGGAGGCCGGGGCCGACCTGTTGGAACTGGGTGTGCCTTTTTCTGACCCGCTGGCCGACGGCCCGACCATTCAAGCCGCCACCCAGAAGGCGCTGGAAAACGGCGTCACCCTGCGCGACTGCCTGGCCCAGGTACAAGAGCTGCGGCAGCAAGGCATGCAGACGCCCGCTTTACTCATGGGTTATATCAACCCCATTTTAGCCTATGGCCTGGAGCAGTTGGTGGCCGACGCTGCCGCCGCCGGGGTGGACGGCTTCATCGTGCCCGATTTGCCGCCCGAAGAAGCCGGGGAGTTAGAGGCCGCCTGCGCCCAACATGGCCTGGCCCTGGTTTACCTGCTGGCGCCCACCAGCACCCCGGAGCGCATCAAACTGGCCGCGAAAAAGTCGCAGGGCTTCATCTACCTGGTCTCGCTGACCGGCGTGACCGGGGCGCGGAACGAACTAGCGCCCGATTTGGCCGAGTTTGTGGCCCGCGTGCGGGCGCAAACCGATTTGCCTCTGGCTGTCGGCTTTGGCATTGGCAGCGGCCGGCAGGCCCGCGCCGTGGCCCAACTGGCCGACGGCGTCATCGTCGGCAGCGCCCTGGTCAAACGCGCCGCCGAGTCGCTGAAGCGGGTAAGGGAGTTGGCGGCAGAGCTGCGGCAGGCGTTGTAAATGAAAAGCAGAGATTGGAGATTAGAGATTCGTAACTTCTAATCTCCAAATTGTTGGAAGGAGTGCTTACGAACTCGTGGCACGCCATTAACACGAAGCGTGAAAATGTCATTGCGAGGCCGCAAGGCCGAAGCAATCTCCCGTACCGGATTGAAGACTGCTTCGCCTGCGGCTCGCAGTGACATGAACCAAGCTATTTTCAAGGGAGGTTTTATGCCACACACATTCAAAGCATTGTTGGCTGAACAGCAGGACGGCGCGACCCAGGTTGCGATCCGGGAGGTGACTGAGGCTGACCTGCCGGCGGGCGAGGTTTTGGTCAAGGTAGCCTATTCCAGCCTCAATTATAAGGACGGCCTGGCCGTGACGGGTCAGGGCAAGGTTATCCGCAAGTTCCCGCTGGTTCCGGGGATTGACTTTGCCGGCGCGGTGGTCGAGTCGGCCTCGCCGGATTACCAAGCCGGGGACGAGGTCGTGCTGACCGGCTGGGGAGTCGGCGAGAGTCACTGGGGTGGCTTTGCTCAGATGGCCCGCGTCAAAGCCGAGTGGCTGGTGCCGCTGCCGCCGGGGTTGAATTTGAAACAGGCCATGGGCATCGGCACGGCCGGCTTCACCGCCATGCAGTGCGTGCTGGCCCTGGAAGCGCACGGCCTCACTCCCGCCGACCCGCGTGAAGTGGTGGTGACCGGCGCGGCGGGCGGCGTGGGCAGCATCGCCGTAGCGGTTTTGAGCCAATTGGGGTACAACGTGGTCGCCTCCACCGGCCGGGCCGAACTGCACGATTATTTGCGCCAACTGGGGGCCAAACTGATTATTGACCGGGCCGTACTGGCCAAGCCGGGCAAACCGCTGGAATCGGAGCGCTGGGCCGGGGCGGTGGATACCGCCGGCGGCGACACCTTGGCCGCCCTGCTGCCCGGTATCGTTTCCAACGGCAGCGTGGCTGCCTGCGGCAACGCCGCCGGTTTTAGCCTCAACACCACCGTTTTCCCCTTTATCCTGCGCGGCGTCAACTTATTAGGCATCAACTCGGTCATGGCGCCGCGCCCCCGGCGGCTGGTCATCTGGGAGCGTTTGGCCCGCGATTTGCCCAAAGAGGCTTTGGATTTAATGATGCACGACGCTCGACTGGCGGACGTGCCGGAGTTGAGCCAACAGATTCTCAAGGGGCAGATCAAAGGCCGGGTGGTGGTTGACGTGAACGCCTGACCTCAAATAAATAAAAAACCCGCCGAAAAGGCGGGTTTTTTGTATTGCTTCCCTTCATTAAAGCGATAAAGCTTTAGATTTCCAGTGGGTCGTCGGGATTGGCCTCATCCCACAACGCTTTGTATGCGCCATTGTCCAGGCCGATATTGGCCTTGTTGCGAATATGACCGGTGTAGGCGCGGGGGGTATTGATGCCCTGGCGCAGGGCTACATCCGCCCGCAGATTGATGCTGATCTGGCCGTGCCGGTCAATGCTGGGGGCAAAGATGCCGATGCCGGGCAGTTTGACCGGCGTGCCGCGCCGGTTAAAGTACAGGATCGCCTCGTTTAGCTCGTGCAGCATGTGCGCGACATCGCCTTCTTTGAGGCTGGTGCGCATGGCAATCCACTCGACCACTTCACCGACTTGGGCCATGCTATTCAGTTTGAGTTGTGGCCCGAAGGCCTGGTGGGCATTTATTAATTTTGCCACGAGATTAAAAACTCCTTGTTACTAACAAACTTTACTTATATTGTTAAGGCCTTAACGTTTGTTATTGTAACTTATTTTTATCGGTTTGTCTGTAAATTTTTCATGAAGGCCGCACTTATATTTTGCCTGAGGGATAATTATTTTTGCCTGAGGGATAATTATTTTTGCCTGAGGGATAATTATTTTTGCCTGAGGG
>CAZDMM010000794.1:0-3845 GCA_964505845.1 uncultured Caldilineaceae bacterium | reverse complement strand
CGTCGGGGGCCACGTAAGGGGGGCCGGCTGCCAGGAGCGGCTGGGGAAAACCCAGAAATCCTAAAAAAGTGAGCAAAAGCGCCCCCAGCCCTAATAACAAAACCGGCCCCAGGCGTTGTACACAAAGTACAAACATCCGGCGCCGGTTTTGTTGATAACCAGAATGAAGCCAACTCAAGCAGGGATTGTTTAGCTTGGTATGTGTTTGTTCCATGCGGCCCTCGGTGAAGTTCCCCAAGTCGCCCCCACGAGCTTGAGTTGAATCAGAAAAGATGGCCCGGTGTTATATACCAGGCCAGTTAAGCTAAGAGCTATGTATCTACCAGTTTGCGGTCATGGTCCCGCCCTCTGAAGCCGTGGCCGTCACAGAGCCGCTCCCGGCCGGGCCGCTGATCAGAAAGGTACAAGAGCTGTTGCACGGCTTGGTAGGGGTGGCTATAGTCCCGCTGCTGGCGCTGATGGTGATAGAGGTTGATTGAGAGACGCTGACGGTTACGGTTCTATTAGAGCCGGCCGCAGCCGTGCTGATATTGGTGATGACGCCCGGCCCGCAAACATTAGGTTGCAGGGTACAAACGACCCGGCTAAAAACGTTGCCGACCGTTGGCCCTAAAATCAGCAAAATAGCGATCACGACAATCGCTACCAATACTAAAATCAGAGCATACTCTACCAAACCCTGGCCTTGTTCTTTTGTGGTGGATGGAAAATTGAAGAGCTTTTTGAACATATTACAGTTGTGTACACTGTAGTCAGAGCGACTTGACCACAGCACACTTCTCCTTTCTGAGGCAAAAACTGGTTGAAGAGGTTAAGCCGTCGCTCTTGGCTGATAAGGGGGAGGAGAAGTGAGTTGTGTGTGGCGAACGCTACAGGTAAATGTTCAAAAGAAATCCGTTCTACATGAAAATTAAAGAAATAAAAAATAACGGGGACTTAACGTCAATTGAATGGTCAAAAACTGGAGAAACTGGATTTCTAAAATTAAATTGTTGGCTTCGAATAATGATGTCTCGCCAGGTTACAACTTCGGTGCTTCTAGCCTCCCTTGATGTTGTTTAAAGTTTATCGGAATTTTTAATGCGATGGCATAAAAATAGCGTAAATCTTTTTAGAGCATAATAGGAAAATAGTCTTAATTTGGCCCTAAACAAGCTTCATGTTAAACTAAAATGACTTGAAAGTCAATAGCCTCAAGAGGTACAACTATCTTGTCAACATCTTCCAGTCGCTATTTCCACAGCATTGTGGCTCTTTTGCTTGTTCTTACCCTGGCTTGTTCAGCTTTGCCCTTCCGCTCAGCCCAAACCGAGTCCAGCCTGCCGCCCACGCGCACCCGCCTGCCCACCTTTACCCCGACGGTGCTGGTGGAACAACCCATCTCTATTCCCCCAACCCCCACCATCAGCGCGCCCCCGCCGGCCACCGATACCCCGATTCCGGCGCCCCCACCGGCCACCGATACCCCGATTCCAGCGCCCCCACCGGCCACCGATACCCCTGTCCCGCCCCCGCCTACCGCGCCCCCGGCAGCGGCTCCACCGCCCACCCAGCCGCCGGCGCCGGCGGCCCAAAATGGGGTCGTTGGTAAAATCACCTTTCGCGACGGCAAAAACACTTATGCGGTGGGCGAGAAAGTTTTTGTGAGAATCGAGGCGACCAATGTCGAAGGTGGGATTAAATCCTTTGGCATTTTGGGGTTGACCCCCGACACCGGCAACTTCCAAACCAGTTGGGATAACGGCGCCATCGAGGCAGGAAAACCATTTAACCATGAGGATGGCCTGGCTTTTCCCAGCCCTGGAAATCATAAATTGTGGCTGTCAATTTGTTTTTCTAGCAAAGAAGAGTGTCAAGGCCCCAGCGGTAATTGGGTGCGTTATGAGCCTGGCCTTGATGTCATCGTTCAGTAAGGAGAACCCTGGAATGCCTATCATCAAAGTCAAACCCGATCAAAAAATAAAACTGGCCGAGGTTGACCCCGACCATACCGGTGAATTTAGCGATAAGGCCAAAGCCAAAAAATTGCTGGATAAGAACGTGGCGCGCATGGCAGAACTGCAAAATGTGCTTTATGCAGAAGGCAAACATGCCTTGCTGATCATCTTGCAAGCGATGGATGCCGGCGGCAAAGATGGCACTATTCGCAGCATTATGAGCGGAGTCAACCCGCAGGGGGTGCAGGTGACCAGCTTTAAAACGCCCACGCCAGAAGATTTGGCCCATGATTTTCTGTGGCGGGTGCATAAAGTTGTCCCGCCCCGGGGCATGATCGGCATTTTCAATCGCTCACACTATGAGGATGTATTAATTGTGCGGGTGCGGAATTTGGTTCCCAAACAGGTGTGGCAAAAACGCTATGAGCACATTAACCATTTTGAGCAGTTGCTGGCCGACAATGGGGTCACCATCCTTAAGTTTTATCTTCATATTTCTAAGGATGAGCAGAAAGAGCGCCTCCAGGCTCGTCTGGATGAGCCGGACAAACGCTGGAAATTCAATCCCACCGACCTGGATACGCGAGTGCAGTGGGATGATTATATGCATGCCTTTGAGGACGTATTTGAAAAATGCAGCACCGCCGCCGCGCCCTGGTACATCGTTCCGGCCAACAAAAAGTGGTATCGCAACCTGGCCATCTCGCAGACGATTGTTGAAACGCTGGAGGGTTTGAAGATGCAGTACCCGCAGCCGGCGGCAGGATTGGATAAGATTGTTATTGAGTAGACAATGACTTTCAACCCATTGCCAAGCTGGGCCGGGCATGTTACCATACTTTAAGCTTACCAACAGGAGTCCAGCATGCAGCGAGAAGAAGCCCTGGAAAAGATAGCCTGGCACCACCTTAAAAAACTGGGCCGTGATGAGGCCATTGAACTCATCGTGCAATTCTTTGATGAGCCGCTCAAACCCAGTTTGCGTGAAAAATTGAATATCACCGCCATTGTGCAGTGGGAAACCCACCAACCCCCGGCCGACATCAACCCCGGTAATCCGATCTATCGCCCGATTTTGATAGATAAGATGAAGCAGCCTTTTCGGGGAGCGACCAACGAGTATCTGGCCGAGTATTTGCGGCAAATCGGCAGCCTGGTGGATAAGGTAGAGGGTGATTTGCCGGGCTGGTTAGCCTGCCCGGTATGCCGGCATCATACCTTTGAGGTAGTGGGCGATTGGGATATCTGCCCGGTGTGCGGCTGGAACAGCGACCCGGTGCAGGAAGCCATGCACGATGACCCTACCGGCGCAAATGGCATTAGCCTTAATGAAGCTCGCCGGAATTACCAACAATTTGGCGCTATCATGCCTGAGAAACTGGCCCAACTCAACCCGGAAGATAAGAAGAAGTATCCGGTGGCCAAATAGTTTCATGCCGGCAGCGTTCCGGGTAGACGGCCCGAAATAAGCCGAGCCGGCTGGCGCGGTACAGAAACTATATGTAGTAGTGTAGCACTAAAAATACCCTATATATTGTGTTGTACTAAATTTCACAGCAAACAAAAAGGCGACGTGACTTCACGCCGCCTTTATTTTTTTGAAAAAAATCAGGCCTGGAGGGTTTAAATGAAATTGGCCGGGGCTTTAATGGCTCACCCGGTCAGCCAGCACTGCCAACGCTCCTATCACACCCCCTGCTAAAAGCACGTAAGCCATGATAACGGCTATAACAGACAGGGCCAGCAAGGCTCGCTTGATAGAACGGGGCCAGGTGTACATAGGGGGTAAGGGGCGGATCGCTGGGCGGAAAACAGTTGGTAGATGCATGATGCAATCCCTTTCTAGTTTCACCTTTCATCGTGAAACAAAAACTGCTGGCTCAAAAAACAGGCCAATGAACGTAACAC
>CAZDMM010000793.1:0-3845 GCA_964505845.1 uncultured Caldilineaceae bacterium | reverse complement strand
CGAGACCAAATCGCCCACATGCACCGGCGAGTGAAAGGTCATCGAGTCAATGGCCACCGTAACCACCATGCGCTGGGCGTGGCGGATGGCGCACAGGCCGCCGGCTTCGTCGGCCAGTTTGGTAATCACCCCGCCGTGAACGTTGCCCATCGGGTTGGCGTCCTGGGGCAGCATCAGTTGGCTCAACGTCACCAGGCTGTCTTTGACTCGTTTACCCTGCATTTTTTCTCCTTACCCCAACTGTCTGCTCAAGCACCAAATTTCTCACCGCACAGAACGCCGAGATTTTAATAAAAATCCTCTGTGATCTCGGCGTCCTCGGCGGTAAATAGTGGTCTTTGGCAAGACAACGGGTATTACATCGCCAGGCCGCCTGACCAGGACTCGAAGGGCCGGCCGCGGCGCTCGTATTCTTTGAAGAAGGCCAGATAAGTCATCACGTGGTACCCCAAAAACTCCTGCTCCATGGGCCTGGCTTTGGCCAGCTCATGAATCACCCGCCAGGTGCCGGAATTGATATACATTTGGTTGACCATGCGCCCCCGCAGCGTGGAGCGATAAATATCCAGCGGCACAATTTCGTGGTGATGGGTGTGACCGTGAACAATAAAACGAGCGGTGCGGTCTTGAAAAGCGGCTTCGGCCAGGGCGTTTTCATAGTAGGTTGAACTGCCATGCAGCAGTTTTTCTTTGAGCCAGGTGATCAAACGGCTGGCAAATTGGGGCGAGACCCCTTTAGAGAACTTCAAGGCCCACTCCAACTTGTCCACATCATCAAACAGGTTTGACTTCATATCCCGCGCCCGCACAAAGGGCAGGTTGATAAAATCGTCGGCCAAATTGTCCCACACCTGCTTCACTTTGGCAATCAGGCGCGGGTCGCGGCAGGTGCGCAGCAGCACGTTGTTCACCCACACCGGTGCAATCAAGGTGGGCCGGACATTGTCAATCTCTTTTAAGCCGGCAATGCACTCCGGCGGCAAATCGTGGCCCAACTGCTCCCTCACCTCCACCGAGAAGCGGTTGAGCAGTTCCACCACCACCGCGTCGCCCAGCGAAGAGGCGTCGCGCTGGCCTTCATAGTTGTAGGGGTCATAGATGTCGCCGTGACGGGCAAACATACGATGCTGTTCAAACAAGCTCTGCAAGGTAGACGACTCGGCCGGGTCGTGCGGGAACGGCTCCTGGGCCGGATTGGATAGGCCCATCGCCTCAACCACGCGCTGCCGAATCTGGTTGTAATCCGGCCCTTTCAGGTGATAAAACCAATCGTGGTTGCCCACCAGGTAGTGCAGCCGCACCTTCACCGGCACGCGCTCCGGCGAGTCGGGTTCCCACTCTACATTGGCCGCCTGGCCGCTCCGGGTGGCCGGAGGCAGGGTGATGGTGCGGCCGTTATCCAAACTTTTCAAAATTGCCAGCGAGGCCGCATTTTGATTTAAGATCGCCTCGTTAATGGAGCGCACTTTGTCAATAAAAGCGAGGCTGGACGGGTCATCCCAGGGACGCACGTAACCCAAACCGCCGCCTTTGGCCGTGAGCCATTGGGTAGAACGAATCACGTCCAAAATATCCCCCAGCAGCAGCACGTCCAGCGACTCGATGGGTTGGTACAGCCCACTCGTCCGCCACGAGGCGTCATAGGCCAGCTCACGCAGCCGGGAACGGAAAACCCGGAACGCGCCTTCTTTGATGGTTTCGCCAGAAGAACCGTCGGTCAGATGTAAATCGCTGATGATGACGAGCATAGGTTTTGTTCCGTAATTGTGATGATAGGAGTTGGAAGGTTGCATTTTTATCCAATCTTCCAGCCTTCCAATCTTCCCTTTTTTCTATACCTTATCGGAGGTCAACATCTCCTTGATCAAATTAGCCAGGGTGCGGCGGGTCTCGCGGTCCAATTCGTCCTGCATGGCTTCCTCAAAGCGGCGAGCGCGCTCTCGCTCCTCATAATAAAAAGCCAGGTCGGGCAGCACCCGCATGGCCTCGCGGCACAGCGCCTGCAGGCGTATCAGGTTGTCCAGCCCCTCCAACCCGTCTGCCTGCACCCGCCGAATCTCTTCCAGCAGCCGCCTGGCTTCGCTGCGCCAGTTTTCCACCTGGGCTTCAGCTTTAACATACGATTTGGCATCGCCCACCAGCAGCAGTTGGAGCATCTCCTGCTCGGCGGCGGCCAGCGGCTGGTCATTTTCTAATTTTTCTACCACCGGCCAGAGATGCTGCTCCAGCCGGGCTTGCAAGGCTTCGCGGGCCTGGCCATCCAGGCGGCTCAGGTGGGTGATCACCGCGTTATAACCGCCGCTGCCCGCCGAGTCTAAAGCCTGGGCAGCGGCCTGGAGCACCGTCTCAATCTGGCTGTCTACATCTGCGGGAGTAACCATAGCAACACTTCCTTTCTGCCGCTTGCGCATAGGTTAACCAAGTTGCCACTTACATCAATTAAACGCCAGGCGACAGGCGCTTTTTGTCCTAAATTCTGGACACTATAGGCCAAAACCCCTCAACTCGACCCATTCTAAATGCCTGTCACTTATAAGTAGCCACCTGGGTTAGGTTAATAAAACTACGCTAACGATACCGAATTATCGGCCTGATGTCAAGCCTCAATATTATTTCAGCATTTGAGCCAGCCAGAATTGGAGAGGCAACGGGTGGGATTTATAATATCCTACCAGGAGTAGAGCTATGCTGTTTGAACATACTTTGACCACAGGCCAAACCCTGCGGGTGGTACAGGGCGATATCACTGCCGAAACCACCGATGCTATCATCAATGCGGCCAATGAGTGGCTGCAGCACGGCGGCGGGGTAGCCGGGGCCATCAGCCGGCGCGGCGGCGAGGCCATTCAGCGGGAGAGCAGCGCCTGGGTGCAGCAGCATGGGCCGGTCAAAACCGGCAGCGCCGCTATCACCGGGGCCGGCCGGCTGCCGGCCAAATACGTTATCCACGCGGTGGGGCCGGTGTGGGGCAGCGGCGACGAGGAAGCAAAGCTGGGCAGCGCCGTCAAATCTGCTCTGGCCCTGGCCGACCAGTATGGGCTGCGCAGCATTGCCATTCCGGGCATTTCGTCGGGCATCTTCGGCGGGCCAAAAGACGTTTGCGCCCGGATTAATATCCAGGCTGCGCTGGACTACTTACAGCAGCATCCTACCACCAATCTCAAAGAAATACATTTCTGCAATATTGATGAACCAACCACGCTGGCATTTTTAACCGAAATTCAAAAATTAGTCAGCCGCTTGTAGCCTCAGCAGCCTTGCAAACTCAAAACTTGCTACTTGACTTAAAGGAGTAGAACAAATATACTATAAAACAAATGTGCTAACACCAGCAGCCTTTCGGTCTCCTAAACTCCACCACCGGCCTCATTTCACCAACCCTCAAAGCTTGTTTGACAAAATATTACGCGGTGCATATAATTTGCATCACTAAGTATTTATCTTAGAAACTGTCTGAAGATTCGTGTGTCGCCCTTTTCAGATAGTCTGTTACTTTCGATACTGTGTACTAGACAAAGGCAGGTATGTATGGGTGGGGCTATTTCTCCCAGGGAGGAGCGCATCAAGGCTATTCACGACGCTTTTATTGCATTGATGTGGATTTCGCGGCGGCAATTTGTGCAGCGGCTGCAATCATTTGGGCTAACCCACCCGCAATTTGTAGCCCTGGCCGTTTTAGTCGCCCATAAACAACCCTGCCCCATGAGCGATTTAATCGCGGTAACGCTGCAAGATGCACCCACGATGACCGGTATTGTGGACCGCCTGGTCAAAATGGGCCTGGCCGAGCGTACTCGCAGCGAGGTAGACCGCCGGGTGGTGCTGGTTCAAAGCTCACCGGCCGG
>CAZDMM010000792.1:0-3846 GCA_964505845.1 uncultured Caldilineaceae bacterium | reverse complement strand
GGCGCGGGCGCGCCAGAGGGCGCTCTGGCCTTCGTCCAGCACCACAAAGCCGGGGTCAAGGCCGGTCTCGGCGGGGTGCGTCCGCAGAATAATGGCGCACAGGCTGTGGATGGTGCTGATGCGGGCGGCATCGAGGGCGCTGAAAGCTTCCTGCCAGCGTTCCCGGTCGGTGGGAGGGCACCGCTCCAGCCAGCGGGTGATTTCGGCCCGAATGCGGTTGCGCATCTCGCGGGCGGCTTTATCGGTGAAGGTAATGGCCAGCAATGAGCGCAGCGGCAGGCCAGACTCCAGCAGGGCCAGGTAGCGCCCCACCAGCGTCCGGGTTTTGCCGGACCCCGCCCCCGCCGTAACCGAGACGGCCACCTCGCGGGCGGTCGAGGCGGTGCGCTGCGCATCGGTCAGGGGGAAGAGGGAGAGGATGGAGGAAGTTGTCATGACCACCCCTTCCCCTGATACCGCCAGCAAAAACTGGCTCCCGGACAATGACTGGGACAGCCGGCCGGCGGCGGTACCGGCGAGAAATGGCCGGCCCGCACCCCGGCGATGTGGTGGAAGGCGTGGGCCAGAGCTGTGGCTAAAGCGCCTTCCACGCCCCCCTCGAAGCCGGCCAATTTGAGACTGCTGGCTCTGGCGGAACCGACCCGGGTTGAGCCGATGTGCCAGTAAAAGCCATCGGCCACCTGGCCCAGGGCCAGGGCGTCGCGGGCAGCCAGGGCGTATAGGGTAATTTGCAGCCGCCGTCCCTCGGCCAGATCGCGGGGGATGATAGGAGTCGAGCCGGATTTGTAGTCAATCAGGCACAGCCGGCCGGCCGCGTCCTGGTCAACCCGGTCAATAAAACCGCGCAGCCGGAACTCGTCGCCGTTACGCTGCACTACCAGGGGCGGCTGATCGTGCATACCAAAGATCTGTTCCTGGGCCAATGGGGTGCTGTTCTGCGTGGCTTCGGCCAGGGCGGCCAGGGTATTGGCCATGATTTGCTCCAGCTCGCGCCGCTGCATCTGCCACAAGGCGGTGGGCCGGAAACCATAGGCCCGTGGGGCTTCGTCAAAAACCTTCCGGGCCACGCCGGGCAGAAGGGCCAGCAAATGCTCACTGCCGGTCTCCGCTCCGGCCTGCCGGTAGACCTCTTCCAGGATTTCGTGGTACATACTGCCCAGGATGAAAACATCATAGCCTTCGGCCGGGGGCAGACGCGGCTCCAGGGCCAGGTCCTGGCTCAGCCAAAAATGGTGCGGGCAGAGGCCGTAAGCTTCCAGGCGGCTGGCGCTCCAGACGTGGTCAGGACCATAGACCACTGCCAGCCGGTCGGCCAGATCGGACAGGTCGCCTTCATAAGGGCCTTCCGGCTCGACGGCCAGCCTGGCCTGCAGCACCACTGCTCCGTGCCACAGCCGGGCCGTATCCAGGTGTGACCAGTGCGGCGGCAGCTCGAAATCGGCCAGGCCCAACAAGGCCAGCACCCCGGCCAGTTCCGGCGGCGAAGCGATCTCGGTGAAGGGCAGCGGGTCTTCCGGGCGGAGATGCTGCACCGGGGCAGCGGCAACCAGGCGGCGTACTTCGGCCCAATAGGGCGATGGTTCCCAGGTCTGCCCATCGTCGGCCAGGTAGGGGCGGCAGAGCAGTAACTTTTCACGGGCGCGGGTCGCAGCCTGGTAAAACAGGCTGATCTCGTCGCCGTGCAGACGCGTTTCCAGGTCGGCCAGGCCAAGTTGGCGCAGCGCCGGACGGTCTTCTTCGCGTAACAAGATATCTTCGCGTTCGGCTCGCGGAAAGTCGCCTTCGGCCAGGCCGAGGAGGGCCACGGCCCGAAAGGACAGGCCGCGCGCGTTGACCACCGGCAGCACCGGGATGGCTGCCTGCAGCGGTTCGGGCGGGGGCAGGTAATAGGCGGCTCCTTCAACCGCGCCGGCCAATTCGGCGTAGAAGAGATCGTAAGTTATTGACTCGTTCCCGGTAGTTTGGTCAAAAAATGACCCGGTCAGGACCAGACCGCGCAGCACATCCTTGAAGGCGCGCAGGGCCGCCAGGTCACGAGCACGGGTGGCCGGCGCGGCCCGGACGCGATTGACTAGGCCGGAAGAAGCAGAGGGGCAGGGGAGCAGGGGAGCAGGGGTGAGAAGAATGTTGTCGGAGGGCAGCTCTTCATCCTTCATCCTTCCGCCTTCATCCTTTCTTAATTCGGGGTCGTCGCCGATCAGGTCTTCTACAAAAGCGGCGAATTCGCGCAGCGTGGCCTGCGTCGGCGGGGTCAGGCGGGCCACAAAGGCTTCGAAGGTGGTTTGCAAGGCGGCTGCGTCGGCAGGAGTCAGGTGATCGGGAGGTGGGAGGTCTTCATCGGCGGGTATTTCAAGGTCTGAACGTTTCAACGTTTGAACGCGCAACGCTTCGCGCCATTGGTCAAGCCCCTGCAGGACCAACCCCCGCCGGGCGGCGGCGTCGAGGTGGTCGGCGGCCGAGGGGGTCAGCCCAGGGACCAAATGCTCGAAGTAGGGGCTGCGCCAGGCGTCAATGAGCGGGCGGCGAGACCAGTTGCCGCCGGCCTCGCTTTTGAGGGGCAGGGCCAGCAGCGAGAGTAGGGCAGCAATCGCCGGGTTGGTAGCTAAATTCAAACCTTCGCGCCAGTGCAGGATCAGGCCAAATTCGGCGGCGGTTTCTGCGATGAAGGGGCGGTAGGCGGCCAGGTCGCGGGCGATGAGGGCCACTTCGTTGGGCTGCAGTCCATCACGGACCAGGCGGGCTTTTAGCCAGCGCAGGGCGGCGCGGGCTTCTTCAGCCTGGTTTTGAGTTTCGATAAAGGTGATGGGGGTGTTGGTAGGATGAAGGATGAAGGATGAAGGATGAAGCTGTACTTCAAACAGGTTGGCTTCCAGGTAGGCCAGGAGTGGGTCAACGGCGGAGGCAGCCGGATGCGGTAAGAGTTCCGGCGCGATGCTCAGGGTTTGACTGACGGCTTGCAGAGCGCGAGTGAAGCGGCGCAGGACAGGACGGGAGGCAAAGAGGGATGAGGAATGAGGGATGAAGGATGAAGGAAGGTTGTTAGGTGGTTTCTCCCCTGCCCCCCCGCTCCTCTGCTCCCCTGTCAGGGTAACAATAGTCTCGGCGGCGCGTTGGGCGAGAAACTTGAGAACTTCCAACTGGGTGGGGTTGAACTCATCGAAGCCGTCTACGAGGAGCAGGTGCAGGTGGCAGCCCAGGTTGGGCTGGCGTTCCAGGGACAGGGCGGCCAGCCAGCCCTGGCCTTCCAGGTCTACCCAGCCGTTATCCAGCAGCCAATCCTGGTAAGCGGCGTAAATTTCGGCCAGTTCCAGCAGGCGGGGTTCGGGCCGGGGCAGGCGCTGAACGGCCTGGCGGAAGTCGTCACGGCGGATGCGGGCGCGTTTCAGTTCTTCGATCAGAACGCGCAGCGCGGTTACAAAGCCGGGTTTATCGCGCAGCGGGGCGTAATAGACCAGGCGGCCTTCATCGGCCAGGCGCATGACAATAGTCCGCAAGAGGCGGTACTGCACCGGCTCCGGCAGGCGCGGTTCCGGCTGGCCGGCCCAGGCCAGCACCTCGGCGTAGAGGTTGTAAAAGGTACCCAGATTAACGCCCAACGCGCCGCCCCTTACGCTCAGACGGGCGCGAAAGGCTTCAACCTGGGGTTGGTTGGGCAGGATGACGGTGATGGGGGCCAGGGGGTCAGCCGTGCGCACCTGGCGGATACGCTCCAAAACATAAGCGGTTTTGCCATGACCGGCGGGGGCAAGATAAAGATGGACAGCCATCTTTCACCTTACAGTCCTGCCTCTGCCACCAACTCATAGCCTTTGTTAACCAAATCCTGCACCGTCTCGATCAACCCTT
>CAZDMM010000791.1:0-3846 GCA_964505845.1 uncultured Caldilineaceae bacterium | reverse complement strand
GCCCAACCCGGCTTGAAGCGCGAGACTGAAGCGATTCTGTTGGCAAACCCAATTATGAGCCTAGAGGTGCGGGGCTGAAGCCGCCGCACTCAGAGAGCAAAACTCTTCGAGCTAAAAACCAGCCCATCAGGGCTTCGTTCTCTCAGGCCGATGGCTTCAGCCTCGGCCCTCTGGTCGGGCTTCAGTAGTTTGCCAACAGAATCCTGAAGCCGCCGCACTCAGAGGGCAAAGCTCGGCAAGCTAAAGGTTCAATATACGAATTGACGTCTTGGAGGTTAAGGAACGATGTTACCTATCTCCGACCTACAATATCTGGCAGCGAGCACAAACGCCAACCAACGCCACCCATCACCCTTCTCCGGCGGTCAGCGGTCAGCCGTCAACCGTCCGCTCGACTTCCACCTGCCGCCCGAACTGGAAGCGAGCGAGCCGCCGGAAGCGCGAGGGCTGGCCCGCGACGAGGTGCGGCTGATGGTCTCGTATCGCTCCACCAATGAGGTGATACACACCCGCTTTCGAGAGCTGCCCGTTTACCTGGAGCCGGGCGATCTGGTGGTCATCAACACCAGCGGCACCCTGAACGCCGCCCTGCCGGTGACGCACCCGGACGGCAACCCGCTGGCGCTGCACCTCTCCACCCACCTGCCGGGCGACCTGTGGCTGGTGGAATTGCGCCGCTTTGAAGGCGAAACCACTCGGCCTTTTGAGCATAGCCGGGCCGGGGAAACCTTGACCTTGCCCGCCGGAGCGACTGCTACGCTCCTGACGCCTTACCTGCCGGAGCGCCGGCCCACCGGGCCAACCCGCCTGTGGATTACCTCCCTCCATCTGCCGGAGCCGCTGCTGCCCTACCTGGCCCGGTACGGCCAACCGATTCGCTACTATTACGTCAAACAAGCCTGGCCCAGTGACTATTACCAAACCATTTACGCCACCGAGCCGGGCAGCGCCGAGATGCCTTCGGCGGGGCGGGCCTTTACCCCGGAACTCATCACCCGGCTGGTGGCCCAGGGGGTGCAAATTGCGCCTTTGATTTTGCACACCGGCGTGGCCAGCCTGGAAAAGCACGAGCCGCCCTACGAGGAGTTTTACCGCGTGCCAATGGATACGGCCCGGCGGGTCAATGCGGCCCGCGCCGCCGGCCAGCGGGTCATCGCCGTTGGCACCACGGTGGTGCGGGCGCTGGAAAGCGTGACGGATGCGCAGGGCGTCACCCACCCCGGCGAGGGCTGGACCCGGCTGGTCATCACCCCGGAGCGCAGGCTGCGGGCGGTCAACGGGCTGCTGACCGGCCTGCACGAGCCGGAGGCTTCGCATTTAGCGATGTTGCAGGCGTTGGCGGGGTGGGAGCATTTGGAGATTACTTACGGTGAGGCGTTAGCGCAGGGCTACCTGTGGCACGAGTTTGGGGATTTGCATTTGATGTTGCCTTGATACCAAATTAACAACAAGGCCTGAAAAAAATGCGAAGCCAAAATTCAGACTACTCTAGCTTCTGGTGGCGTATCTCCTCTGATAGCCCACAGAAACGGTAAAGCTTTGGTAATCTTGACCGATTGATACTCTCCCCCCAACACATCAAAGTGCGGGTCATAGCTCACCAGATAGTCTGCTTCACCTATCACGGCACAAGCTACCATTGGATCATCATCCAGGTCTGCGGCTATCACGGCCGTCACAACTTCGGCGGGTACGTCCACCCATTCAGCCAATCGCTCAAGCAGGGCTAAGAATTCAATAATACTTTCTGGCTCGATGCCTCGTTCGATCAATTTCTCGGCTATTTCCTCAAGCAAGGCGTCACACACTAATAACGTGAACTCTTCTGCTTGCCAGCGACGAATGATTTCTTGAGTAGGGCTGGTGGGATTACGGCTCAGGAAAGCGGATACAAAGACATTCGTATCCAAAACAGCCCTTAATTTCTCAGTCACCCGGCCAATCCCCTTCGAGCGCTGCTTCCTTACCAATTACCTCGTGGCGGATTTCCTCAGCTAGTTCCTGAAAACGAGCCACAATTTCGGTGCGTGGAACTTTAGCCAAGCGGCTAGCTCGGCGACGCGCTGCAGCGCGTATCTGAGCCGGGGAGATGTGTTGCGCAGAGATGACCTGACGCTGCTGCTTAAGGTAATCCACAAATTCAACCACCAACGATAGGTCTTCTTCGGGCAATTGAGTCAAGTCTGAAACAACACGCCCAATCATTTCGTGAGCAACTGTAACCTTAGAAGCCATTTGTTTCTTCCTTTACGTGGCATTATATCACCAAATTCACCTTTTGGATAGAGCATTAAAGATGCTCGAAAATGGGGGGTGATTTAGCAGAAGGTTACTTTATCTCTTTTCCCTCATTATCCACCACCATCACCTTGCCAATCTTCTCCAACTGCGTTTTGACCTCTTTAGCGTTGCCTACCACCACGATGATCGGCCGGTCGGAGACGATGTATTTGGCGGCGGCGGTTTCGGCCTGCTCGGCCGTTACCTGGTCTATCTTTTGCAAATAATCGTTCAATTCCTCGATGGGCACGCCGGTGAGGTAGCGGGTGGCCAGGGCGTCGGCAAAGTCGCCGGGGTTCTCCAGGGCCAGGGCAAAACCGCCGATCAATTGGCCTTTGGCGTCGGCCAGCTCCTGGGCCGAAATCGGCTCGGTGCGGATGCGTTTCAACTCTTTCAAGATTTCCTGCACCGCTTCGCCGACATGGTCTTTGTTCACATCACCCACCACCCGGAAGGTGCTGGTATCGTTGGGCCGGCCAAAGCGGCTGTAGATGCCGTAGGTGTAGCCTTTATCTTCGCGCAGGTTGGTGTACAGCCGGGAGGAAGAGCCGCCGCCCAGCACGGTGTTGACCACCTCCAGGGCGTAGCGGTCCGGGTTACGGGCGTTGATGGCCCGGTTGCCAACCTGCACTGTGGCCTGCTCCGAGGTGGGCCGGTCTACCAGATAAATCACCGAGGTATCGCCGGGGGTAGCGACAGGATATTTGAGGAAATCGGGCACGTCGCCTTTAGCCCAATCACCAAAGACGCGCTGCGCCTGGGCCTGCACCGCCTCCAGGGTGGTATCACCCACCACTACCAGCAGGGCGTTGTTGGGCTTGAAGAAGGTTTGATAAAACTTCACCACGTCGTCGCGGGTCAGGCTTTTAACCGTTTCGGGCGTGGTGGGGAAGCCGTAGGGGTGATCGCCGTAGGCCAGGCGGCCAAATTGGCGATTGGCCATGCTGGTCGGGTTGACCGCGTCTTGCTCCAAAAAGGTCAGGGTTTGGGTTTTGTTGACCTCAAACTCCTTTTCCGGGAAGGCGGCGTGGCGAGCGATGTCGCTGACCAGGTCAAAGGCCAGGTCGGCCGAGTCCACCGGCGCATCGGCCGAGAGGGAAATCCATTCCAGGCCGGCGCTGGCGCTGATCGAGCCGCCCGCCCCCTCGATGGCCTGGGCAATCTCGTCGGCGGTGCGCGTCTCGGTGCCTTTGGGCAGCAAGTCGGCCACAAAATCGGCCACGCCCTGCTTGTCACGCGGCGCAGCCGGATTGGCCCCACCCGTCACCAGCTTCAATTGCAGCTTGGGCGTTTCGTGCTGCTCCACAAAGATGGCATGCAGGCCGTTGTCCAGGGTAAACTGCTCAAAGGGCGGCAGTTTGCTCTCGCCGACCGGCAGGGCTTGGGGCGCTTCGGTGCGGGTGACGACTCCCTCCGGCAGTTTGACCGAGGCAGGTTCAACGATTTCGACCGGCGGCGTTGAGGATACCGGCTCCGTCGCCTGCACCGGCTCTACCAATGAGGCGGACGACTGGCTCAACACCTCTTCCCCCTCCTGCAAGACCACCTGGGTATTCATCGGCTTGT
>CAZDMM010000790.1:0-3849 GCA_964505845.1 uncultured Caldilineaceae bacterium | reverse complement strand
TACCCGCTGGCTGCCTCATCTGCAAGTAGTGGCCTTGACCGGCCCCGTAGCCTGGTTGAAACGGGGACAGGTTGATCTAACCCAGATGTTTGGTTTGGCTCGCCCATTGCGTATGCGTTATCTGCCGCTACTCTGGCGACAAACCGAACTCACCTTTGACCAGGATTACCGTCCTCCGCAGTGGTTCTATAAATTGGCCGGAGATTATGCCCGTCTACGACGGGCTGACCTGATTTTTACTCGCAAAGACCGTACCGCTGTTACTACAGTGCAGGCTAAAATAAATAGCGTGCTGGAAACTCATGTGCTGTGGGAACATAGCCCATTACTCCAAGCCCAACCCGAAATTCTGCACAGTCCATATCTGCGCGCCCTGGTAGTGATCAGCCAACCGCTGGCTGACAGTTTTTTAAACGCGGGTGTGCCCCCTGAAAAAATTTTGGTTGAACCGGACGGAGTAGATTTAGCCCAGTTTACCCCAGCTATAGAAAAAATCCAGGCTCGCCAACACCTCAATTTGAAGCCAGACCAACCCCTTTGTGTCTACACCGGCCACCTCCATCCAGATCGTGGGATTGAAGATATTTTTAGGGCAGCGGCGCACTTACCTGAAATAGCTTTTCTCTTTGTGGGTGGGTGGGAACGAGATGTAGAATACCATCGGAGCCTGGCCGCTGCTCAGGGGTTGACCAATGTCATCTTTCGGGGGTATGTGCCTCACGCCGAAGTACCCCTCCATCTTTTTGCCGCCGATATGCTGTTGATGCCCTATGGAGCTAAACTCAGTACGGCTAATCACTGTTCGCCCTTAAAAATGTTTGAATACCTGGCGGCCGGCCGCCCAATTATTTCATCGGATCTGCCCATTCTCCGCACGGTGCTGCGCCACGAGCAAAATGCACTACTGATCTCGCCCGACTCGCCGGAGGCCCTAAGGGACGCGATACAGGGCCTTGTTGATTCTCCTCGTTTGGCAGAACAACTCGCCCAAACGGCGCGCCGGGACAGCCAGCAGTATTCCTGGGATGAACGCGCTCGCCGAATTCTTAACCATGTTGTGGAAGGCAACTAATGCCCGGATTGTTTGGTATCGTTACCCAAAACCCTGATATTAATCTCAAAGAGAAGCTAGAGCGCGGTTTTAGCCGACTGCTGCGCCAATCATGGCATCAGGCCGAAACATATCTAGGCCCCGGTGTGGGGATAGTCTCTGTGCAACGGGCAACCCACCTCTCTGGTGGCGACCTGTGGGTTTCAGATGATGGTCAGTTAATTGTAGCGATTGACGGTGAATTATATGGCGTCTCACCGGCTACAACAATTGAGGACACACCTCAACCTCCGCTCTTCCCTGCCTCTCGTTGCGCTGCCTATATTGCCGCCTTATATTGTCGCTATGGGGAACATTGGGTAGAGTATGTTAGAGGCGCTTTTGCCGTAACCATTATTGATTTGGCGCAGCGGCAAATTCTGCTCTTTACAGACCGGTTTGGTTTTCGACCCCTGGCCTATGCCTTGCTGGGCGATGCCTTTGTTCTTGGTTCCACCATGGCTGCCTTCACCACCGCCTGGCCCGAAATCGGATGGCAGTTGGATTGGGACGCTGTGGCTGATTGGTTCACCTTTGAACACGTTTTGGGAGAGAAAACCTTTCTGGCCCAGGTTAAACTGCTGCCCAATGCCGCTTGTCTGTGTTATGATTTAAAAACCAATGCGATTCATCTCAAACAGTATTGGAGCCTTGACCAAATACCCACCTTGCCCAATATTACCTTTCAGGAAGCAGTTGAGGAAGCCTGCCGACTTTTTGGCCGCGCCATTGACGAACAAACAGCCGATAAATCTCGCCTGGGTGTTTATTTGACCAGCGGCCTTGACAGCCGCACCACTGCTGGCTACCTCAAACAGCGCCAGTATAACTTTGCCTCGTGCAATTATGGATTAAGTGGCTGTAGAGATGTGGTCTGGGGTGAGGCCCTGGCCCGGATTGTTGGCAGCCGCCACACTTTCTTTTCGATGGACGATGGCTCGTGGGTTTTTCGTTACGCCCCTCAATTTATCGCTATCTCTGAGTCTTTTGTGAGTTGTTTTCATGCGCATGGAATCAGTACCTACCAGGCAGCTCGCGAATTTATGGAAGTTCACCTTAGTGGGTATGGGGGAGGCTCTTTTGCCGGGGGTGATACCACTACGATCGGCGCTTTAGGAGCTTTGAGCAGCAGGCAGCGAGCCGAAGAAATGTATAAAGATTATGTTTTTGGACTTGGTAATGTCTTTCGCTCTCCTCTGGAAAGGCACTATCTTTTTCAGCCTAAGGCCAGGGCAGAAATTGCCGGACGCGCCGAGGCTTCACTTGAGGCCGAATTTCAAAAATATGCTCACTTACGACCCGACATCATCGGCGATGCTTTTACTCTTAACAATCGTTATAAAAAAATGTTTAGCTACATGATCGCGGTTGAGCGGGACTATTTTGAAGATCGCTCCCCCTTTATGGATTATGACTTTATTGATTTTGTTTTCTCCATTCCCACCTCTTTAAGATTGCACCGCCAGCTACAGTTAGGCATGCTGGATTATGCTCTTCCTGCACTCACGGCGGTTCCCTGGCAAATGACAGCCGCTCCCCCAACTCGTGACGTTAGCCGGGTGAAAGCATATGAACGAAAAGCCAAAATAAAACGTTGGTGGCAACAAAGGTTTGGCGGCTCGCCCGAACCAACTGAGCCGGGTCGAAACTATCCTTTATGGTTGTACCAACATGGTTTAACCTGGACTCGTAACCTGTTGGATAGTGATCGGTTGCAAGACCGAGGTATTCTTGATCGCACTTATATCTGTGAACTAATTGAACGTGTCCCTGCTGCAATGCAATCATTACCTTACCAGCAGCAGCGCAATTTAGCTTATCGGATTGGGGCCACAGCCAGCTTTGAGCTAATGTGCCGCTGTGTATTTGATGGAGATAATATATAAAATGGCTCTTTATCTGGTAACCGGGGGTGCTGGATTTATTGGCAGTAATCTTGCGGCTGAACTGGTCAGGCGCGGTGAAAGGGTGCGAATATTAGACAATTTTGCCACCGGTAAACGAGAGAATCTACTGGCTTTGCTTGATAAAATTGAACTAATAGAGGGTGATATACGCGATCACGAAACAGTACGTCAGGCAGTCGAAGGTGTGGATTATATTCTTCACCAAGGCGCTTTGCCCTCGGTACCGCGTTCCATAGCAGCTCCTTTGACCACCAACGAGGTAAATGTATTTGGTACACTCAATTTACTCATCGCCGCCCGGTATGCCGGGGTTAAGCGATTCGTCTTTGCTTCTTCCTCGTCGGTTTATGGTGATACCCCCACCTTACCCAAACACGAGAATATGGCGACTTCGCCTCAATCCCCTTATGGGGTTTCAAAATTGGCCGCCGAGCAGTACTGCCGCTCATTTTGGATTGTTTACGGCCTGGAAACGGTTTGCTTGCGCTACTTTAATGTGTTTGGGCCAGGCCAGGATCCAACCTCCCAGTACGCCGCAGTTGTGCCACGTTTTGTGACGGCTTTTTTACGATCAGCCAGTCCGGTTGTTTATGGAGATGGAAACCAATCGCGCGATTTCACCTATGTTGATAATGTAGTTCAAGCCAATCTCCTGGCCGCAACTCAGCCAGGGGTCGCGGGCGAAGTTTTTAATATCGCCGGGGGTGACCAGCATACGCTTTTAGAGCTGATAGCTATTCTAAAAAGACTTTCGGGAAAAACGATTGCCCCACATTATTTGCCGCCCCGTCCCGGTGAAATTAAACATTCCTGGGCCGATATTACGCGAGCTAAAGAGAAACTCGACTATCG
>CAZDMM010000789.1:0-3854 GCA_964505845.1 uncultured Caldilineaceae bacterium | reverse complement strand
AAAAGACTGGGTTACAAAAATAAAGCCGTTTTTGGCGGCCTGGAAAGATTGGCCCCCAATTGGGGGCACGAGGCCATGCAAGAAGCAACCACAGATGACCAGCGGACGTTGATCCAAGAGCTGATGCAGGATTTGGGTCGCTATCCAGAGGTGGCCGAGCCGGATCGGCCCCACTTTATCCACCGCCTGCTGGTTAAATTGCATAAAGCCGGGGCTAGTTCTGCTATTAATAATAATAGAGATAGGGCTGAGGCCGCCCAGCCCAGAGCAGAAGCCAGGGTGAGCAGCCTGCCGCCCGACCCCCCTGACCCGGAGCCTAAACGCCCGGCGGCGGAGCAGCCCCTGCCGCCCGGCGGCGCCGACAAACCTAAACCGCCGGCCTCAACCCCGCCGCGCCTAGACCCCCCCCATAAAAAGCCCTACCAGCCGGCCCCTCGACCGGCCTCAGCGACGGAATCGGTACCTGACTTTTCCGGGACGGGCCTTGATTCTTCGGTAACCAAGCTGCCGGGTATTAAAGAGGCCATGGCCAAGAAATTGGCTAATCTGGGTATAAGCACCGTCGGCGATTTTTTAAGCCTGTACCCGCGCCGTTATGATGATTATCGCTCCTTAAAACCCATCAATCGTTTGCAGTACGGCGAAGAGGTAACCATCATCGCCCAGGTGTGGGAAACTCGGCAGCGCGACTCCCGCACCGGCCGGCCTATCGTTACCTCTACCATCTCTGATGGCACCGGCACTATCGAAGTAACCTGGTTCAACCAGCCCTGGCTGGCCCAAAAATTGCGCTCCGGTATGCAAATTGTGTTGAGCGGAAAAGTAGAAGAATACCTGGGCCGGCTCACCTTTCAATCCCCGGAATGGGAAGAACTGGATAAAAATCTTATCCACACCGGCCGGATTGTGCCGGTTTACCCTTTAACCGAGGGCATTACCATCAAGTGGCTGCGCCATCAAATCAAAGTTACGGTAGATTATTGGGCCCGCCGTTTAACCGATTATTTGCCCGACGAGTCGCGCCAGCGCCTGAATATGCTACCCCTGGATGAAGCCGTCCGCCAGATTCATTTTCCTGAAGATTGGGACAAGTTAGAGGCAGCCCGCCGCCGCCTGGCGTTTGATGAGTTGCTGTTGATTCAACTGGGCGTGATGCGCCAGCGTCGAGCCTGGCAAACCCAAAAAAGCCAGCCCATCCAGGTGAACCTGGAAACGGTCGAGCGGTTAATCCAGGTTTTGCCCTTCCCGTTGACCTCTGCCCAGCGCCGGGTGCTCAATGAGATTATCGCCGATTTGCAGCGCGATACCCCTATGGGCCGGCTGTTGCAGGGGGATGTTGGCTCTGGCAAAACGGTGGTGGCTTTGGTGGCCATGCTGCTAGCCGTTCTGGACGGGGGACAGGCGGCCCTGCTGGCTCCCACCGAGATTTTGGCCGAGCAGCATTTTGGCAGCATGAGCCGCATGTTACCCCCCCTGAGCGAAGCCCTGGGCCGGCCCATACAACTCCGGCTGCTCACCGGCAGCACCCCGGCCGCCGAGCGCCAGGAACTGCTGCCCGGTTTAGCCCAGGGGCAAATTGATATTTTGGTGGGTACTCACGCCGTCATCCAGGAGCAGGTGGCCCTGAATAACCTGCGTTTAGCCATTATTGATGAACAGCATCGTTTTGGGGTGGAGCAGCGCACAGCCCTGCGTGAAAAGGGCTTTAACCCGCACATGCTGGTGATGACCGCCACCCCCATCCCCCGCACCCTGGCTTTGACCATGTACGGTGATCTCGATCTGTCGTTGATTGATGAAATGCCGCCCGGCCGCCAGACGGTGATGACCCGCCAGTTAACGCCCAAAGAGCGAGAACGGGCCTACAGTTTCATTAAATCACAAATTGAGCAGGGCCGGCAAGCCTTTATTATTTGTCCCCTGGTCGAAGAGTCGGAGAAAACCGAAGCGAAATCGGCCATTGAAGAGCATAAACGGCTGCAAACCCAGGTCTTTCCCAAGTTGAAGCTGGGCCTGCTGCACGGGCGCATGAAAGCGGACGAAAAAGAAGCCACGATGGCCGCTTTCCGTGATAAAGAGATTCACATTCTGGTTTCAACCTCGGTGGTAGAGGTTGGGATTGACGTGCCCAATGCCAGCGTTATCCTGGTGGAGGGGGCCAACCGCTTTGGCCTGGCCCAACTGCACCAATTTAGGGGCCGGGTGGGCCGGGGCGAGCACCAAAGCTACTGCCTTTTGCTGGCCGATAGCCTCGGCGCCGAAGCGGAACAACGTTTGCAGGCCATGGAAAAGATTAGCAACGGTTTAGAGTTGGCCGAAATGGACTTGCAGCTACGCGGCCCAGGTGAGTTTTTTGGCACGCGCCAAAGTGGGCTGCCCGATTTGAAATTGGTCAAACTGACCGATACTCGTTTGTTAGAATTGGCCCGGCAAGAGGCCCAACTCATTTTTGAAAAAGATCCAACGCTGGAACAGCCGCAGCATCGCGCCCTGGCGCGGCAGGTGGCTAATTTTTGGAATCCACGGAGTGACCTTAATTAATGACTCGAGCGATTTATCCGGCTACGTTTGACCCTATCACCAATGGTCATGTTGATATTGCCGCCCGCGCCGCCAAACTGTTTGGTGAGTTGATTGTGGGGGTTTATGATCGCCCCATGAAAACGCTGCTCTTTTCCATTGAAGAGCGGCTGGAGATGACCGCCCAGGCCCTGGCTCACCTAAAAAATGTCCAGGTTAAAAGTTACAGTGGATTGACCATAAATTTTGCTAAAGAGCAAGGGGCAGGTTATATTGTGCGCGGCATGCGGGCCATGTCGGATTTTGAGTGGGAGTTGCAGCTTTCTTTGGCCAACCACAGCCTTCACCCAGACATTGATACCGTTTGCCTGATGGCCAGCCAGGAATACTCTTTTCTCAGTTCCAGCCTGTTAAAAGAAATTGCTTTGAACGGAGGTAGTATTGAAAACCTGGCCCCACCGGCCGTTCTGGCCGCCTTTCGCCAAAAAGTTAAGGTTGATAAAGAAGCTAACGACCGCATCCGTATTGTCTCGGTACGAGATTGACAATTATGGCAAGTAGTTGATAATTGTAAGTGACAAACTCGTTTTGTTTGCCTGGAAAATGGGAGGCCAGGAAAACTAACTTGGCTGCCCTTTTGGTTCGGCATCTGTGTTGGTCCGGCCCTGCCCATCTTCCCAACCTCCAAAATCCTTGTTAAGGGTATATTCATGGATATTCTTCACCTCATAGACCGCCTGGAAGCGCTGGTGACGGAAGGGTTTCATCTACCCTTCACCTCCAACGTGATTGTGCATGAAGACGCCTTTCTGGACATTATTGACCAGATGCGTATTTCTATTCCCGAAGAGGTGAAATTAGCCAAACGAACCGAGGCCGAGCGTGACCGCCTGCTGGTGCAGGCCCAGGAAGAAGCCAATCGCCTGGTTGAAATGGCCCGCCAACAGGCCAAATCACTAACCAATGACCATGAACTGGTCAATTTGGCCCACGAACGCGCCCAGGAAATTGAGGAGGAGGCCCGCCGCCAGGCCGAAGAAATTTTGGCCGAGACGGATGAGTATATTGTAGACCAACTGAGCGAACTGGAAGAACAGTTGATGAAGACCCTCACCACCGTCCGCAATGGGCTGCGGCAGATTCGAGAAGCCCAAACCCGCCACACCGGCCAGGACGATAAAGAGGGTGTGACGCGGGAACTGGCGGCGGAAGAGGAATAGCTTAGTTAAACTCGTATGCCCAAAAATAAAGATAAGTTTGTCATTCCTGGGCTGGAATTTAACGTGGCCCAGTTACTCAAAGAGCCAACCGGAGCGGTGCGCCACTATGGGGTA
>CAZDMM010000788.1:0-3869 GCA_964505845.1 uncultured Caldilineaceae bacterium | reverse complement strand
CTTGACGCCGATTGCTCCACCACCTTCATCGGCGATGTCACCCGGCTGCGCCAAATCCTGGCCAATTTGCTGAGCAACGCCGTCAAGTTTACCGAGCACGGCGAGGTAGTGGTTGATGTCAAATGCCAAGAAACCGGGCCTAACATGCTGCTTCATTTTGCCATCAAAGATACCGGCATCGGCATCCCGGCCGACCGGCTGGACCGCCTGTTCCAATCCTTTAGCCAGGTAGACGCCTCAACTACACGCCGCTACGGCGGCACCGGCCTGGGCTTGGCTATCAGCAAACGCCTGAGTGAGTTGATGGGTGGCGCCATGTGGGTCGAAAGCCAGGCAGGGCAAGGCTCTACCTTCCATTTTACCGTTACCCTTCAAACAGCCCTGGAATTAAAAACCCATTCCACCCGCCGGGCCTCTTATTTGCTGGCTGATAAAAATATCCTGATTGTAGGCTATAACCAAACCAACCGGCGTCTCCTGACCCGGCACACTCAAGCCTGGGGCATGCGGCCTGTGGCCGTCGCCGACAGTGCTCAAGCTCTGGCGCTATTTGAGCAGGGGCAATCTTTTGAGGTAGTGATCCTGGATGTGCCGCAGCCCCACCTGGACGGCCTGGCCCTGGCTGCAGAAATCCATCGCCAGGAGGCAAGCACCCCGGCTAAATCAAAAGTTCCGGTAGTGATGTTCACCCTACCGGGACAGCGGCCTGAAGAGACCGAGACAGATCACATTGCCGCTTTCCTGAGCAAACCGATTAAACCAGCTTTTCTATACGAAGTTTTGGCCGATCTTTTAGCCGGAGCCGAGGTCATGGCTGAAAAGAGAAGCCCGGCTTTGGCATTTGATAGCAGCATGGGACAGCGACACCCCTTGCACATTCTGCTGGCCGAAGATAACCCGGTCAACCAAAAAGTGGCTTTGCAGGTGTTGGGCCGCCTGGGTTATCGGGCCGATGTGGCCGCCAACGGCCTGGAAGCATTGGAGGCCCTGGCGCGCCAGCCGTATGACGTGGTACTCATGGATATGCAAATGCCGGAAATGGATGGGTTGGAAACCAGCTACCAGATACGCCGCTGGGAGCCTGACCGAATCCAACCTTACATTATTGCCCTCACCGCCAATGCGCTGCAAGGTGATCGGGAAAAATACCTGGCCGCAGGCATAGATAACTACCTCAGCAAACCGCTGCGCATTAATGAATTGATTAATGCCCTACAATGCTGCCAGCCACGCCCTGGCCAATCCCCAACGCCGATTGGTGCGGCTTCAGAAACCGCTCCAAAGATTGGTATAGCTGCGGCCGGCCAATCTCAACCGGCCATGCCTGCAAGCCCGGCGCTTACCCCCACCGCACCTTCAATTGAGGCAACCGTGTTAGAAAAATTCCAAAACGAGATGGGCGAAGCCGGCCCGGCCATAATAGCCGAGATCGCCACAATTTTTTTAGAAGATACCCCCATCTTGCTGGCAAAATTAGAAAAAGGGGCTAACCAGGGCGATGTGGCTACCATGAAAAACGTGGCTCATACCCTCAAATCCAGTTCCGCCGTGGTAGGCGGCCTGGGGTTAGCCCGTTTATGCCAGGAATTGGAGGCGTCGGCCAGCGCTGGCAATGTGGCCAATGCACTTGAAATGTCCAATCAAATCCATGCTGAGTTTCAGCATGTAAAGAATTTTCTGGAAACCAAAATAAACTTGCTCAAAATATAGCCTAAAGGATACCCCCCATGACAAGCCAGATTCTCGTTGTAGATGACGACCGGACGAATTTAAAAGTTGCTTCGACGATTTTGCAGCAAGCAGGCTACACGGTGACCACCGCTCAAAACGGCCTGGAAGCCCTGCGCCGGCATGAACGGCTCCCCCCCGATTTGATGATTGTAGACCTGGTGATGCCGGATATGGACGGCTACGAAGTTTGCCGCCGGCTTCGTGATAACTCACGCCTGGCCCACCTGCCAATTATGATTCTCACCGCAGCCGATACCCTGGAAGACAAGGTGAAAGGCTTTGAGGCCGGGGCTGACGATTATCTGGTCAAACCTTTTGAACCGGTCGAATTTCAAGTCCGGGTTAAATCACTGCTGCGGCGGAGTCTTACCCGCCCCCCCGCACTAACGCCACAATCGGCCAGCAAAAGCCTGGCTTTCTTCTCAATGCGGGGTGGGGTGGGGGTTTCAACCCTGGCCATCAATTTTGCCGTAAGCCTGGCTCAAATCTGGCGGCTGCCGACCGTCTTGGTTGATATGAACTTTATCTGTGGGCATGACGCGGTGCTGCTTAACCTGTCGCTGCGTAACACTTGGACCGACCTGGCCCGCATCCCTCCAGCCGAGATTGAATTGGAGCAGATTGAGCGGGTTCTGTTGAACCACCCCAGCGGTCTCAGGGTTTTGGCTGCTCCACGCAGCCCTGAACAAAACGAGAGAGCGACGGTGGAGCATGTGGTTCAGGTGATAAAGTTGCTCAAAAAACAATATGGCTACCTGGTCTTCGACCTGCCGCACGATTTTAGCGAGACTACCCTGGCCGGTTTGAACGCAGCCAATCAAATCTTAACGGTGATGGTTCCCGAACTGGCCTCTGTTTACTCTACCGCCAGGGTCTTAGACATATTTGAAGACTTGGGTTACACCCGCGAAAGTATTTACCTGATTCTAAATTGGACATTTCGCCAGAACGGTTTGATGCGCCAGGACATCGAATCTGCTCTCAGACACCGGGCCGACCTGGTTGTGCCATTTACCGCAGACTTGTTGATTACAGCCATCAACACCGGCGTGCCTTTTGTGGTAAAAGCGCCAGACGCCCCCATTTCCGCTTTGCTAGAAGATACGGCTTTCTCATTGAGCCGAGAGGAACACAAAGCACAGCAGGTTGATAACCCCAGCCCGGCCTGGAAGCGAGTCGCACATCGTCTCAAGCAGCGGCAGAAGAAATAAAGCCTCAAACGGGCCGACCGTATCACCCCTCATTCTTTGAGCTAAACCTCCTTCAGGCCATCTTATCAGGTCACCGGCCGGCCTTACCAGCCGCACTGCTCCGGTTCGCTGGTTCCCGTCCGCCAGCCACACCATTCGCTGTTGCCCGGATCGCGCCGCCCCTGAAAGGTTCGGCCGGTGGTCAAATCAAGCCGCCACTCAAAGGCGTCTTGCTGGCCCTGGTCATTGCGCCAGAGGCCGGCCAGCTTGACCTCAGTGCTTGACGACTCCGCAACCACCCCATCCACAATCTCGCCGCTGTGCCCCTGGCTGTCCACATACGTGCCCTGCACCGTCTGGCCGGTTTGCACCAGGGTAGCATGCCCGGTCACCCCCGGCGGGCTGCCAAAGCGCAACTGCCACACCCCACCGAAGCCGCACCCGGCGGGCAAAGGTTGGCCGGAACGGACGCCGCACCACTGCTGGCCGGCGGCGCCGCCTTCAGTAGTCCCGGAAAAGCTGCTGTAGTCTGCCGCCAGCCGCCAGCGCATTAAACGCTGGTTATTCGGGCTGTGGTCACTAATCCAGACCCCCTGGAATTGACTCAACCCCGGCACAATCACCCCTTTAATCTGCCCCGTATCAGCGCCGCCGTACCATTGGTACGTACCTTCAATATCCATATCACGCTGGGTCAGCGACATCGCGCCGAAGGAAAAATCCCATGCGCCGCTGAGAGAGGCAGTGGTTGTTGGCGCCGTCTCCACCACATCCGCCCCGCTTAACGGGCTGGCGATCGCAGACGGCACAACCATCGTGGCTGTCGCGGGGAGGGAGTCCGGGACAGGGCCAGACGTCGCCGGCGTCGGGGTCGGCGAAGGAGCAGGCAAGGGTGAGGCGGCGGGGGGTGGCGCGGGTGTGCCGGTCGCCTCGGCCACAGCCGTCAGA
>CAZDMM010000787.1:0-3880 GCA_964505845.1 uncultured Caldilineaceae bacterium | reverse complement strand
TTGGGGTTTATCTTGCAGCGAATCAGCGAATCGGCGAGTCAGCGAATGGCGAATGAGCGAATGGCGAATCAGCGAATGGCGAGTCAGCGAATGGCGAATCTGCGAATGGCGAATCTGCGAATGGCGAATCTGCGAATGATGGAGCAATGAGGACGCCAATCGGCGTAGGGCGAAAAGATAATTCCTTTAAGATTCAGCCTCAACCCAAAGCCCACCCTGCAACGCATAGGGCGCAAACAGCGTTCAACCCCCTATGTTTTACGCTTTACGCTTCTCGCCTCACGCTCTACCTCGCTCCCTCGCTCCTCGTCGGGGCTGGCCTGCTTTATTTTAATTTCATGCGCTATGGCAGTTGGGGGGAAACCGGTTATAGCCAGGAGATTTTGTTCCGGGAACCCTGGGTGGGGGCATTTGGCCTGCTGTTCAGCCCGGGGCGTGGTTTATTTATTTATGCTCCCATCACCCTATTGCTTTTTTTGGGGGTGCGTCCCGCCTGGCGACGCCTGCCCCGCCTCTATTTTGGGCTGATTGCGGCCCTGTGCCTGAGTTATTGGCTCTTCTACGGCGCCTGGTTTGCCTGGGGCGGCGCCTGGGGCTGGGGACCGCGCTTTCTCCTGCCAATTCTACCCCTGTTGATGCTTTTTGTAGCCGAAGCCATCGAATGGGCGCATGGCGAATGGCGAGAGGTTGTCTCATCACGCTTTACGCTTTACGCTTTACGCTTTACGCTTTACGCTTTACTCGTTCTCAGCCTCGCCGTCAACCTCCTCGGCATCAGCGTTGATTTTAACGAGCATTTCCTCCGACTTGGCGCCAACGATAATTTTGTCTTCAACTGGACCGCCTTTCCTCCGCTGGCTCACTGGCAAATTCTGCAGGAGGGCCTGGTTGATGTGATCTGGCTGCGTCCGGGGCCGCAGAATTTGCAAATAGCATGGCCGGTGCTGCTGCCGGCGTTGGGGTTGTTGAGTTTAGCCCTGATAAACTTGGCTCTGGTTTATAAGCCAGGCATGCCGTTCCGGGCGGAGCAAGGAATCTCCAACGCCCCCAAAGGGATTCTTCACTTTGTTCAGCATGACATAAGAAATGTCATCCTCATGACTCTGGCGGCCCTGCTGACGTTTCAAATGATGCGTGGCACAGCCCGCCTGGCCCTGGCTGATGAGCAGGCCCGGCAAGATTTAGCCGTGCTGGACAAACTGAACACTGCCGCCCGGCCCGGCGACGCCCTACTTGTCCCCATGCCCCCTTTTGGCGATGTCCAGCAAATCTCCACCCGGCTCATGGCCTATCTGGCCCGCCCGTTGCCCACCTATGCCTGGATTGAGAGCGAACCCCGCGCCATCCAACCCGCCGAGCGGGAGCGAGTCTGGCAGGCGGTGCAGGCCGGCTCACAGCGCGTCTGGTTGTTTGAGCGCTGGCTCACCCCAAACGACCCGACCGGCCCCACCGCCGCCCGGCTGAACCAGGTTGCTTTTCCGGTAGAACAGCAGTGGTTTGAGGGCAGCGGCAAACTAACCCTCTATGCCCTGGCCGGCCTGTCCCGGCCGGCCGCCCCCACCAGGCTCAATATTCCTTTTCAAAATGGGCTGACATTAGTTGACTTTGCGGCGCCGGCCCAAACGGCCGCACCGGGCGAGGTTTTGAAACTGCGCTTGACCTGGCAAGCCGGAACGGTGGTTGGCCCGTCCCAGGCGCCGGCCCGGCAGGTGGTCGCTTTTGCCCAATTGATTGACCAGGCCGCCGGGCGGCCCGCCGCCCAAAGCGACCGGCTGCTGGTAGACTTGCAGCATATCAAACAATCGCCCCTGCTGCCGGGGCAAACCGTCTCTCAGGGGTATGGCTTGTTGCTGCCTGCTGATTTAGCGCCCGGCGACTACCCGCTGATCGTGGGCCTGTACCAGGCCGAGAATGGGCGGCGTCTGGCCCGCGCCGACGGCAGCCCGGATGATTTTTTGTATCTGACCACCATCAAAATCGTGGGGAAGTAAGCTAATAATCCGGAAAGGACAGAATTCACGGAATGATAGAATAAAAATTCCTGAATTCTGCCTATTTTGCTCTGACTTAGGCTGCAAAAACACCTGGCGAGTTAAATTTCTATAGAGGTTGGTATCAGGATTGTGGACTAGCGGCCCGCTGTCGGCGGCGATAGGCCCGCGCCTTGAGGCGGCTGCCACAGATGGTGGTGGCGCACCAGGTAGCGGAGCGATTTTTGGACAGGTCATAAAAAGCCCAGCGACAGCCGTGATTGTGGCAGGCTTTCAAGCGGCTCCAACTGCCCTCAACCATAGCCGTGAACACAATCCCCAGCAGGCAGCCCATCGCCCCGACCACCCCTTGATCCGCCGAGGCCAGATGAACTGCATCGGCCGCCTCAAACTCCACGCGCAGGCACAGGTTTTGGCCGAACTGCCTCAGAATTTCCACTACCCCAGATTCCAGGGGGCCGCCGTTATTAGCCACCAGCAGGGCGCGTAGCGCCTCCCGAAAACGGATCATCTGTTCAAAATCAGTTTGACTGACCGGCTCATTTTCCGCCATCAATTCGTGACGAGCCAGCCACGCCTGAACCTGGGCCGGGCCGGTAAATTCGTCCTGGCCATGCTCGATATTCCAGGTGTTGACAAAGGCCCGGATTAACTCCAGCACTCCCGGCGCCCGATTGATCACCGCTGGTTCTACAAACATAATCACTTTACCCGGCGACACTCGCTTTTGTCTAAGCGACCGTCACCTCAAAATCGGATATATTGAGTATACCATTGATTGCAGATTCGGCAACAGGCTAACGATACTATCAAAGTGATTTGACTGGTAATCGTTACGATTGTATAATCTACACTGGTAACGGCCAAAAGTCTGGTAATTTAGCTTCCCGGAGGCTGGTTTCGAGAGATAGCCTCTGCGATTTTGTCCATGATCGAGCCTCCGGGAAGCTTTTAGAGACGCCTTTGCTGTTGAAAGACTCTATTCAAAGATGCAGGAGGTAAGGATGCAGAAGCAGTTCAATGGGCGACAAGATTTCTGGTTAATTGGGATACTGGTCATTATGTTAGCAGGCGCTGCCTCCCTGGCGATCACTACCCCACATGTGGCGGCCAGTACGGCCGCTCTGTCTGTTAACCCCCCGTCCGCAGCCGGTACGGCCACCCCCGGCCCCACGGCCACGCCTGTGCTGCAGCCCTATCCTTATACCACCCCGCTTCCGCCTCCTACGCCCACCATCCTGGATGGGCTGTATCTGCGCACCATCACCGACCCCAGCACGCCCACGCCCTGCCGCCGCTGCGCCCCCTTTCGGGTGGAAGGGGGAACCTGGGTTTTGAATCTTGAGGCGGGCGTTTACCGGCTGGGCAACCAGGCCACCAACTGGCGCACGGTTGGCTCCTTTACCGTGTTGGGCGATGAGCTAAAGCTGTTCAACGACCCCAACTGTCACCTGGCGGTAGGAACCTACCAATGGCTCAAGCAGGGTTCATCCTTCAGCCTGAAAGTGGTTGAGGACGACTGTGGCTTTGGCCTGCGGGCCAAAAACCTCACCACCGGAAGCTGGGACATCTCTGCTGACCCCTCAAGCGCTCAAACCGACCCCTGCCAGCCGGCTTCAATGGAAGCGGCGATCAGCGGGCATTGGCCCATCCCTGCCGAGTGCGAAGCGGTAGCGGCCCGGCCCGGCCCGCAGAGCTTCTGCAACGCCGTCTCCCAGATTCCGGCGGCCGAGTGTGAGGCGTTGGCGGCTTTTTATCACAGCACCGGCGGCGATGCCTGGGTTTTGAAAAAGGGTTGGCTTGAAACGGATACGCCCTGTGACTGGGCCGGGATCAAATGTACAGATGGACACGTCACCGCCATCGCCTTAAATTATAACGATTTGCGG
>CAZDMM010000786.1:0-3889 GCA_964505845.1 uncultured Caldilineaceae bacterium | reverse complement strand
GTGAGAAGTCGGAGGAGGCCACACTCCTTCGGGTGCGCCGAAGGGCGTAGTACTGCTGAGGGGCAAGACAACATAACTTGCCCAGAGGGAAGGGCCTCTACTTCAACCAAGCTCAGCGAGGACGCGAAGCGAGTGACGGGGCATGCCCGAAAAAGGCCAATCACACCCCAAGACAAATCACGAGAACTCCAGCGCAAGCTATACTTGGCGGCCAAGAGGAACAGAAATCGGCGGTTTCACGCCCTCTATGACCGCATCTTCCGGTCCGACGTGTTGTGGCGGGCCTGGGAAGAAGTACGCCGCAATGGTGGGAGCGCCGGGGTTGATGGCGTGACCATCGAAGCTATCGGGTTAGAGTACTTCTATCCAAAAGGAAGATATGGGGCAAGACCTTGAACGCCCCAAGATGAAGGTTGTCGGAGAGCCGGATGAGGAAAAACCTCACGTCCGGTTCGAGGTGGCAGGGGATGGAAACCAGGATAAGGTGCAGGGGTTGAGGCGCTCTCAGAGGAAACGGAGAGCCAACGGGTCTGCCTCGCCTAAGTCCCAGGCGTCATCCCCTGACCCTACCAGCCGACCGCCTATGGCTGCGATTTTTGACCACAGCTTGCCCGCAACGTCACTTTTTATTGTATCACATCTTGCTGGCTCGGCGGCGGCTAAGCAGTCAAACGTTAGCCCGCTACAGCACAGCGTAGCAGCCAGGCGGGTGTGGGGTAGAATCAGCGCGCCGGCGACAGTGAAATTTTGACGTCAAGGAATCAGAGAGCCAGTTCAAAATCGCCAAACCTACCCCCTCAGCACCGACCAAATCACGCGGGGTGAGAGCGCCCGGCCGGTCAGCAACCCCTGGGCAGCAAAGAGGCGGATGCTGGCCCCCACGGCCAATCTGGCCAAAGCGGCTAAGGCCAGCACGCCCACGGCCCACTGCCACCACGGAACCGCCCCCAGCAGCAGCCGAAAGGGCATCAGCAGCGGGCTGGTCAGCGGGCACAGGCTCAGGGCGACGGCTACAGCGCCGTCCGGCTGGGGCAAGATCAGGATAATCCCCAGGGCGGGCGAGAGGGCCAGCAGCCGGATGATGGTCAGCAGCGACAAACTTTCCGGCAGGTTGGGCCAGATGACGGCCACCGCCATAATCAGCCCGCAATAAGCAAGGTAGCCCAACAATAGGTAGGGCATGCTCAGGGCCAGACTCGCCAGCGGCAAGGCCGCTGGGCCGGAGCCGTCAGGGTTGTGACCGTACACCAGCGCCCCGGCCAGGAGGGTCAACATAGCTTGCCCCAGACTGAGCGCCGCCAGTCCCACAATTTTGCCGCCGATAAATTGGGCCGGGTGAGTGCTGGCAATCAACACCTCCAGCACGCGGGCCTGGGTCTCACGCTGCAGCGCCCGCACCAGCAAACTGCCGCTGATGTTCAACAAATAGGCAAACAGGGCGACCACCAGCCCGGCGGTGGTCAGTTGCCGCAGGTCTATCTCAGCCGGAATCAGGCTGAATTGGGCCGGCGGCGGTCCGCGCCGGAGCAGCTTGAGGGGTTCGGCCAGTCGGGCCGCCAGCTTGGGATCAGGTAAGGTGCGCAGCAAATTTTCGCGCAGCAGCCGCTTGACCGGCTCATCGGCATCGGCCAGGAGTTGGGGCGAGGCGCTGTACTGGGTCAACTCCCCGCGACGGATAAAATCGGCCGGGATGACGTAATAGCTCTCAATCTGGCCGGCCTGCCAGGCTTTAACGGCCTCGCTCTCGCTGGCAAAGGTGCGAAAGTTGGCCCTTTCGCCGGGCGGGACTACCCGGATGAGGTGGGCGTAATCCACGTAGCCGGTGGGCGCGGTCAACGTTTCCGGCGGGTTGAAAACCGTCTCCACCGAAGCCAGGGGCGTCTGCTGGCTGAAACTGTGCAGGCGCGGCACGGCTCCCGCTCCGGCAAAGAGCAGCGGCAGGCCAATGGCGGTCAGGTAAAAGGCCCATTGGCGCAAATGATACAGGATTTCAGCCCAGGCGATGTGGAGGAGTTTGGTCATGGTGATGTATGAAAAGATTTTGTACGTGGTGCGTAGGCTAATTTACCACGCAACACGCACTACGCAGCACGGTTTTATCCCCGCTGTGTCATCAGTTGCCTCACCCACCGCCGCAGCTCAAACGGCGTTGAGGCAAAGAAGTTGGCCCGCAGCAGGCGGCGCAGCCAGAAAAGCAGGGCCAGGCTGCTGCCCCACAGCAAAATTTGGCTCAAGGCGACCTGCCAGGCCGGCACCTCGCTGACGACGACTCGCACCAGCAGCACCAGCGGCGCGGTCAGTGGAAAGAGGCTGGCCGCTACCGCCAGCAGCGAGTCCGGGTTGCGCGGCACAAAATAGGCAGCGTAGATCAGGCTCAGGCCGGCCAGGTAGCCAAAGCCGCTGTAAAAAAGCGAGCCGGCCCCGCCGCTCACTTTGAGCAGGCCCAGCGCCGCCGCTAGCATCTGGTCGAGCAAATAGGCCCCCAACAAAACGCTCAACATCAGCCCCAGATGTTCCCAGGTGAGCAGGAAGCCGGTCAAATCAAAGCCCAGCAGGGCGCTGGTGCCCAGGCTGAGGGCCAGCACCACCCCACCCCACAAGCCCAACTGGGTCAGGCCGACCGCCAGCAGCCCCAACAGTTTGCCCAGCAAAAATTGCAGCGGCGAGACGCTACTCAACACAATTTCCAGGGTGCGGTCGTTGGCCTCGCTGACGATGCTGCCGAACATGTACTCAGCGGTAAAGGAGCCGCCCAGCCGCATAAAATAAATCAGCAGGTAGACGATGATGACATCGCTCATATCGGCCAGCGAGTAGCTCTGTACCCCGGCCAAATCGCGGTGGCTGATGTGCGGCTCGTTATCGAGGCGCGTCAGAATTTCAGGCGGAACCTGGTGGCGCACCTGGCCGGTGATCCAACCGGCCAGCATATCCTCAATCGCCGGGTGGGGGGCAACCGGGTAGCTGGCGATGACTTCGCCGGTTTCCCAATAATCGGGCTGAATGTGGTAGTAAGCCTGAATTTCACCGGCGGCCAGAGCGGCCGCGGCTTGGGCCAGGTTGTCAAACCTTTTGACCTCAACCGGAGTGGTAGGAGCAGGGGAGCCGGCCAAAAGATCGGCTTGATCCAGCAGGCCGATGGGCCGGGGATCAAGGCTGGGCATGCCGGCGTGAAGAGCTATCACCAGGACGATACCCCCCACAATCGGTGCACCCATCATAAACAGGGGAAAGCCGACCGTCAGCAGCAAATAGCTGCGGCGAGTGAGATGTCCCCAATATTCACGCCAAAAAATCCACCAGATACGTCTCACGTCTCCCGCACCACCTGCACAAAAATTTCATCCAAACTGGGCAGAGCGACCTCGAAGCGATCCAGGGTGAAGTGGTGATTGGTAATTAGAGATTGCAGAATGGTCTGAGGATTGCTGCCGTTTTCCAGGGTAAGCTGCCACTCGCTGGGCGTGGGGCGCTCGATGTGGCTGACGCCGGGCAGGGAGTCAAGCTGGCCGCTGCCGCTGACTCGCACCATGTTGCGGGCAAACTGCCGCCGCACTTCGGCCACGCTGCCCTGTAAGACCACCCGCCCGTGATGGATCATGGCAATCCGGTCGCACAAGGCTTCAACCAGGGCCAACTGGTGGCTGGTCATAATGATGGCTTTGCCCTGATTGCGCAGCTCCAGAATAATCTCGCGCACCAATTGGGTGTTGACCGGGTCCAGATTGGCAAAAGGCTCGTCAATGATGAGCACATCGGGGTTGTGCAGCACGGCGGCGATGACCTGCACTTTTTGGGTCATGCCCCGGCTAAGGGTCTCAATCTTTGAGCGGCGCTGCTCGATCAGTTCCAGCCGTTCCAGGTAAGTTTCGGCCCGCTCACGGGCCTG
>CAZDMM010000785.1:0-3900 GCA_964505845.1 uncultured Caldilineaceae bacterium | reverse complement strand
GTCCATGACAATGATATCCGGCACGTGTTGGTTAGCCAGTTGGATCGCCTGAGCGACAGTGCCGGCCTCGGCCACAACTTCCCAGCCTTGCTGGCGCGACAACAAATTCGAAAGACCCAGCCGCACTACCTCGTGGTCGTCAACTATCATTATCCGCACAGGGTTGCCTCCAAGATTACAACTTATTATGAGGTGGTTTGGCTTCGGTGTCAAATCAGAGTAAAAACCATAAGTTTCTGATTCGGTGTATTGGTGCTACAATAACAGCTTGAGTAAAGGAATTTGTATTTTAGCTATGCCAGAAAAAACTAGCCAATTAGACCCACGATTAAAAGCATTAAGCGAAGCAACCCAGGCCATCACCTCCGAGTTATCACTTGAGCACGTGCTGCACAAAATTGCTGAGGCAGCCCGCATTTTGATTAACGCCAAATATGCCGCCCTCGGTGTGCATGACGGCCAAGGGTATCTGTCGCGTTTTATCACCTCCGGCGTAGACCTGGCCGATCATGCTCGTATTGGCCCTTTGCCCACCGGACACGGCTTGCTGGGCTTCTTTTTGCATCGCGGCGAATCTTTAATTGTCAAAGATATTGCCGGCCATCCTTCCGCCTTCGGTTTCCCTAAAAATCACCCCATCATGGGCAGTTTGCTAGGTGTGCCTATCTTCTCTAAGGGTGAGTTGATTGGGGCTTTGTACCTGGCCGATAAACAGGATGGTCTGGAATTTACCGAAACCGACCAGCACTTGATTGAATTACTGGCCCTGCACGCCGCCATTGCTATTGAAAACGCTAAACTTTATGAAAAAACCCAGCGTTTGGCTATTTTGGAAGAGCGAGAACGGTTTGCGCGTGATCTGCATGATGGCATTATTCAATCTATATACGCCGTGGGCCTGTCGTTAGATAATATCAAGGCTGCCCTCTCTCCGGTTGACGAGCCTATCCTGGAGCAAATTGATACCAGCCTAAAAAGCCTGGCTAACGTTATCAACGATTTGCGCAACTACATCTTTGATCTGCGCCCGCAGGCCCTGCGCGATAAAGGTTTGCTGGCGCGCCTGGAAGGTCTTTTGAAAGAATTGCGGGTCAATACCCTGCTCTTGATTCAAGCCAATTTAGACCCCGAAATTAATCATTATCTGACCGACTTGCAGGCCAGCCATGTGTTCCATATTGCCCATGAGGCCCTTTCTAACGCCGCGCGCCATGCCCGCGCCAAACGGATTATGGTATCTCTGATCCGCGAGGAGGCACAGGTGATGCTGCGGATTGAGGATGATGGCATTGGTTTTACCATGCCGGAGCTTAACAACCACGGCCACCATGGCTTGGCTAATATTCAAAAACGCGCCGCCATTTTAGAGGCAGACCTTAAAATTGAGAGCGCCCCACACAAAGGCACCCGGCTGACGCTAGTCTGCAACGGCCTGGCCGAACCACGCTAAGTTAACTCACTTTTTGAGCGAGGTGCTAAATTTATGCCCCAGCCGGCTTTCAAAGCTATTATTTTTGACTTGGACGGGACCCTTATTGATACTGAAACGGCCGACCTGCGCGCCTGCCAACTGCTTTACCAGGAGCATGGCCTCACCCTCACCCCAGAATATTGGGCCACCAACATTGTGGGCTATAAAGAGAGTTACGAGCGCATCCTGCTGGATTTAACGCAGCGAAATAACGGTCATGGCCTTGATATGGATACCCTGCGCCTGCGCTTTCGCGAATTGTGGACAAACAATCTGCACCAGATTGATACCATGCCGGGGGTGCGGCAGCTTTTGCCCGCTTTAGCCGGGGCCGGCTATCCCATGGCTATTGCCACCGCCTCTGACCGGCCCTGGACCCGGCGCTGGCTATCCCACCTGAACCTCGCGCCTTACTTTCAAGCCGTGGCCACCGGCGACGATGTGCTCCACAATAAGCCGGCGCCCGATGTGTACCGATTTGCCGCCGCTCAACTGGGCCTGCCGCCGGAGCATTGTTTGGTTTTTGAAGATTCGTTGCCCGGTTTAAGCGCCGCCAAAGCCGCCGGCATGACGGTGGTAGCGGTCCGCAGCCACCTCACCAAAAATCTCAATTTCGGTCAGGCCGATCTCGTTATCACGAGCTTGACGGAGGTATCGGTTGATTGGGTTCAAATGTTAAACGTTAAACGTTTTAACGTTTAACACGCCTTGGAGTAACTATGCCGGATCAAACTGTCCAAACTGTTTTTACCGCCGACTTTCCTTACTTTCGCCTGGCCCGCGAAAAATGGGAATTGATGGTCACCCGCCTGGCGCAGATGGGCGTTACGGCATTGATGGTTACCGTTCCCTGGGGCTTTCACGAGGTTGAGCGCGGGGTGATTGACCTGACCGGCAGCGCCAACCTGCGCCGTGACCTGACCGGCCTGTTAAAACTGTGCGCTGCTTTGCAGTTAACCTGCCTGCTCAAACTTGGCCCGCGCACCCAGGCCGGTGTTTTGGCCGATGGCCTGCCCCTGTGGCTGCTGCACACCGCCGACCTGGAGGCCGCCCTGCCGGAAGCCACCTTGGGTTGGCTCAAAGCTGCCGGCAAAGCGCTCCTGGCCTATCAGGCCCCCGACGGCCCCATCACTGCCTTGCACATTGAGGCTGAAGCCCCTTCTCCGGCGCGGCTCGACGAACAACTGACCGAAGTGAAGTGGCCCATTTGGCTGCGCAAGCATTACAGCGGCATCGAGGCCCTGAACGCCGCCTACGGCGCTGCCTATCGCACCGTGAGCGAGGTCAAATTCCCGGCCGACTGGTCAAACGGCAACACCCCTCTGCACCACGACGCCCAGGCTTTTTTGGCCCAGGCGCACACCGAAACCCAAGCCGATTACCGGCAGGCCCTGCTTGAGGCCGGCTGGCAAATTCCTATCTATCTCTCGGCGGCAGAAATCCCTGGCCATACCATCAACCTGACCCATCCCACCGAGTACGCCGCCCTCGCTTCGGCTGAGGCCGCCGCCGGCTTCAATTTGCAGCAAGCCATCGAGGTAGACCCCGACCCGGCCGAGGTGGGCCGGGGCACGGTTTGGGCTGCAGGCGCGCCTATCCGCGCCGACGGTTCGGTGCGGCCAACGTTTTGGGCGGCGCGACAGGCGGCCTGGAGTCGTGCCTTACCTCACCCTCGTGTGACCGGCCAAACCCTGGCGGCCGCTTTTCCCGGCGGCAGCGCAGTTGTAACCCGCGCCGGGGATGCCCTTTTAAAAATTGACCTGCCGGTCGAAGCTAAAACCAAAATTTATCGGCTGCGCTTAAACGGCGAATTAGTCGTAGAAGACTCGCTCAAAGCCGGCCGGGGCAAGCTGACCGGACAGTACCGGGCCGAAGACGAAACCGCTCAAACCGACCTGGTTTTACTGGTGAATGATACGTCTGCACCCTTGAGCGGCTTGCCGCTGAGTTACCTATCAACTTTATTGACGGCCCAGGCCCAGACCCTCACGCGCTGCGCCGAGCTGTCCGCGGCCCTGGGCCAGTCGCTGGCCGCTATTCCTACCCCGGCGGAAAAGACTCCCCCGGCCCGTCCGGCGCAGAGTTCCTATACCCTGGAAAGCGCCCGGCGCGGCCTGCGTGAGGCCGACGCGGCTCTGCGTAAGGCTTTGGCTTCAATTAGCGCCCTGGAATCCGGCTTTGCCACCATCTTAAACAAAGAAGTTGCGGCCCGGCCGTCCCAACCCCCGCTCACTTTTGCCTCAGATATTTTTGAAGGGGCTGCTAAAGAGGTGATGGTTGAGGTGGGCGCGGCCTGCGCCAAAATTGGGCCGCTGTTGCAGGGCGCGGCTAACTCGCTGCACGGAACACTGACCGCCTCGCCCGGCTTGACCAGCGAAGCCTACCGGCAAAGCTACAGCCGCGCGGTTGAAGCAGCGCGGGCCGCCGCC
>CAZDMM010000784.1:0-3902 GCA_964505845.1 uncultured Caldilineaceae bacterium | reverse complement strand
CGGAACACCGCGGTTGACCAACTGATCCGGGGTACCTTTACCCTCACCCTGGCCATGCCCGGCTTTTGGATCGGCTTGATTTTGATTCTGCTCTTTTCGGTGCGCTACCGCCTCTTCCCGGTCTCCGGCTCCGGCAAAACCTTTCTGGATCAATTTTGGCATCTCTTTCTGCCGGCGCTGACCATCAGCCTGTCCCTGGCCCCCATGCTTATCCGCAGCCTGCGCAGCGGGGTGATTGACGTGCTCAAAGCCCCTTATGTGGAATTTGCGCGGGCCAAAGGCTTGCGCGAGTCCATTGTTTTGCGCCGGCACGTGCTGCGCAACGCCCTCATCTCCACCGTGACCATTTTGGGCCTGAATATTGGCTTTCTGATGGGCGGCTCGGTCATCATCGAGACCGTTTTTACCATCCCTGGGCTTGGCTCGCTCATGGTCAACTCCATCTTTGCCCGCGATTATCCGGTGGTGCAGGGCATTACCCTGGTTTTTGGCATTTTGGTCATCCTGGTCAATTTGTTGACCGACTTAGTCTACTCTCTGCTCGACCCCAGGGTGACGTATGATTGACTCTCCCTCGCTGGATGCGCCGGTTGAAGGCCACGTTTTGGCCGGCTGGCTGTCACGCCTGGGCGCGCCACCCTGGTTGCGGCACACCGCCTTTGTGGCCGGCAGCGCCGTGCTCTTAATCATCGTCCTGGCCAGCCTGTTGGCCACTTGGATCAGCCCGTATGACCCGGTGGCCCAGGATTTGACCAACACCCTCAAGTCACCCAGTCTGGCCCACCCCTTTGGCACCGACAACTTTGGCCGTGACATCTTTAGCCGGGTGCTCCACGCCGCCAACCTTGACCTGCAAATTGGGGTGCTGTCGGTGCTTTTCCCCTGGATTATCGGCGTGGCCCTGGGCTGCCTGGCCGGCTACCTGGGCGGCTGGGTTGACACCCTCATCATGCGCACCGTTGACACCTTTACCGCCTTTCCTTTTTTGATTTTGGTCATCGGCATCATTGCCATCCTCGGCCCCGGCTTGACCAGCATGTACATCGCTCTCACCCTGGCCGGCTGGAGCGCCTACGCCCGCATTGTGCGCGGCGAAATTTTGGTGGTCAAGAAATCGGAATTTATCGCGGCAGCGCGCGCCTTAGGTTACAGCAACGGGCGCATCATCTTTCGGCACGTCATGCCCAATGTCATCATCCCGGCCATTATCTTTGCCATGTCTGATATTGTGCTGGTGATCCTCTCCACCACCTCCTTGAGCTTTTTGGGCCTGGGGGTGCAGCCGCCCACCCCGGAGTGGGGCAGCATGATCGCCGAAGGACGCGGTTTTATCATCAGCGCCTGGTGGCTGGTGACGCTGCCGGGTCTGGCGATTGTGGTGGTCGGCATCGCCCTGAGCCTGTTGGGCGATGGCCTGGCCGATCTTTTACGGACTGAGGATTAAACGATGACGCCTGTCCTTCAACTGGAGCATGTGACCACCCGGATTCCCACCAAGCGCGGCCTCCTGACCGCGGTGGATGATGTTTCCTTCAGCCTGGCCGCCGGTGAAATTTTTGGGCTGGTCGGCGAAAGCGGCTCCGGCAAGAGCATGACTTGCCGCTCCATTTTGCAACTGGTTCCGCCGCCCGGACAGGTGGTAAGCGGGCAGATTCGCTACCAGGGGCGTGACCTGCTGGCCCTCTCCCCCGGCCAACTGCGCCAGGTGCGGGGCAAAGAGATTGCTATGATTTTTCAAGACCCGATGGTGGTTTTGAACCCGGTGCTGCGGGTGGGTGATCAATTACGCGAGGTTCTGCTGGAGCACGACGTGGTCGCCTCAAAAGCGGCTGCGGACAAACGCGCCTTGGAGCTGCTGCGCCTGGTGGGCATCCCCGCGCCGGAACGTCGTCTACGTGATTTTCCGCACCAATTTAGCGGCGGGATGATGCAGCGGGTGGTCATTGCCAGCGCCCTGGCCTGTCACCCCCGTCTCATCCTGGCCGATGAGCCGACCACCGCCCTGGATGTGACGGTGCAGGATCAGATTCTTAAATTGTTGATGGGTTTGCAGCAAGAGTTCAAGCTGAGCCTGCTGCTCGTCACGCACGATATGGGGGTGGTAGCCCAAACCTGCCAGCGGGTGGCGGTGATGTACGCCGGGCAGATTGTCGAACTGGCCCCGACGCGAGACCTCTTTCACGCGCCCCGCCACCCGTACACCCTGGGCTTGCTCAACTGCGTGCCTCGTTTGGAGATGTCGGGCCAGGTGCGGCCGCTCACCCCCATTCCCGGCGCGCCGCCCGATCTGGTGCAGCCGCCGCCGGGCTGCCGCTTTCACCCGCGCTGCCCCCTGGCGAGCGAGGAGTGCAAATCGGGCGATTTTCCGTTACGCCCGGTCGGGCCGGAGCATCACAGCGCCTGCATCAAGCAGCACGCGCTGGCAGAATCGGCCAATATTTGGTCATCTCAGACAGCTTTAAAAGAGGCTGGTTGGGGGCCGGGATTGGGAGATTAGGAGATTTTTTAATTTTTGTTTTATCCCCAAATCCCCTAATCCCGGCCAAATCCTTTGGTTTTGGCTGATTAAGTTGAGCAATTACCAAAGTTTATCGGAATATATAGACTTTTTCTGATTTTGAGATAGCCTCATGCAAACCATAAGTTCATCAAACCTAAAGCAAGAAGCATCTCCTCTGCTTGAGGTCAAAGGGCTGACCAAAACCTACACCGGACACGGCGATTTGTGGCAGCGCCTTCGGGGGCAGCAGCCAGACATGTTGCGGGCGGTGGATGGGGTAGATTTGACCATCCGGCAGGGGGAGATTTTTGGACTGGTGGGCGAGTCAGGCTCCGGCAAAACCACGCTGGGCCGCTGCCTGTTGCGTCTGGTGGAGCCGACCAGTGGGCAGGTGTGGTATGGGGGTCAAAATATTCTGGCGCTGTCTCGGCCCCACATGCAGCCCATCCGCCGCAAGATGCAGATCATTTTTCAAGACCCCTACTCCTCGCTCAACCCGCGCCTGACCATCGGCCAAACCCTGGCCGAAGTGCTAACGGTTCATCGCCTCTGCCCGCCCGGCGAGATCAACAGCCGGGTGCAGGAATTATTACGCCTGGTCGGATTGCCGCCCGACGCCATTCAGCGCTACCCGCGCCACTTTAGCGGCGGCCAGCGCCAGCGCATCGGCATTGCCCGCGCCCTGGCCGTACAGCCGGAGTTTATTGTGGCCGATGAGCCGGTTTCGGCGGTGGATGTCTCGATCCAGGCCCAGGTACTCAACCTGCTGCTGGAGTTGAAAGAGCGCCTGGGGTTGACCCTGTTGTTCATCGCCCACGATTTGAGCGTGGTGCAGTATATCAGCAGCCGGGTGGGGGTGATGTATTTGGGCAAAATAGTCGAGGTGGCCCCGCAGCGCCGCCTCTTCTCCGAGCCGCGCCACCCTTATACCCAGGGCTTGCTACTGGCCGCGCCCCAGCCGGATCCGGATCATCAGACCACGCGGGTAGCCCTGGAGGGCGAGCCGCCCTCGCCGCTCAATCCGCCGCCGGGCTGCCGCTTTCACACCCGCTGCTATTTAGCCACTGAATTGTGCCGCACCCAGGAGCCAACGCTGGAGCCTATTGGCGACGATCACCTGGTAGCCTGCCACTACCATCAACAGGTGGGGTGGCCTCCGCCGGTATTAGCCTCTTAATTGTCAGCCCTATAGTTTTACAATTCCAAACGGGCCAACAGGTCGTCTAAGTCGGCCAAAGCGCCCTGTCCAGCGGCATAAATGGGGCGCATATGCGAGGCCAGGCGATGGCGTCCCACCGGTGGTAAATATATTTTCTAAGAAACTCTTCATCGGGGTAGAAGGAGCTTTCTCCTAGTGGGTCGTTCGACGCGGGTATAGCCATAAATAGGATAAGGGGGTAAA
>CAZDMM010000783.1:0-3903 GCA_964505845.1 uncultured Caldilineaceae bacterium | reverse complement strand
AGGGTTGACCAACGTGGAGACCCGGCCCGCCGACGCCGAGTCGCTGCCCTTTGAGGAGGCCGCCTTTGATTTGGTCACCTGCCGCATTGCCATGCACCACTTCCCCAACCCGCGCCAGGCGTTGAGCGAATTTGCCCGCGTGCTCAAACCCGGCGGCATGCTTGGCCTGACCGACAACATCACCGTGCCCGATAAGCAGGCGGCCGGCTATTACAACGCCTACGAAAAGCTGCGCGACCCTTCGCATAACTGGGTTTATCCCCTGGTGCGCCTGCAAGCGATGGTGGAGGAGGCCGGTTTCACGGTGGAGGCCACCCGCCAGTTGAGCAAGGAGTTGGAGTTCCACGAGTGGGCCGACCGGATGAAAGTTTCCACCGCCAACAAGGAGAAGCTATTGGAGATGATGCGGCATATTCCTGAGGCCCTCCAACCACTGTTTGAGCCCAGGTGGGACGAGGGGACGATGTATTTCAGTCTGTGGGAGGCGGTGATGGTGGGGAGACGAGGATAAAAAGATGTTACCGGAAAATCGAGTCGCCACTCATCCGGGCGAAATATTGAAAGAGGAATTTCTTGACCCGCTAGGGATAACCCAGGTAGCGTTTGCCCAGCATATTGGCGTCCCTTTGCAACGGGTCAATGAGATTGTGCGCGGCAAACGGGGTATTACTCCAGAGACAGCATGGTTATTCTCACAGGCATTAGGGACAACGCCCCAGTTTTGGCTGAATTTACAAAACGCCCACGATTTGACCAGTAAACGACCGGGCCGGACAGTGGAACGTTTGGTGAAGGCAGCATAGGTCATAAATCAGAAAGTGCGCCGGGTGATGGGATAGGCTAAACGCTCGAATTGCTTCTGCTCGTGCGCATGGTAACGCGCGCTATCCAAACTGCCTCGACCTATTTTAGCCTGTGGGAGGCAGTGATGGTGGCGAGACGGGGTGGTTGAGAGGAAAGAGCCAGTCATAATCGGCTGGCTTTCAATGGTCATAAAACTCCAGCCAGTAGCTATCAGACGGAAGTCATTTTGGGGGATTGCCTGGAGGTTTTAAGGAGCTTGCTGGCTTAGCTTTTCTGACCAAAAAATATGATGATATTCTAGCGTGAACAACCATGTCCAAAAGGAAGAAAAAAGGAAGTTTTACTCAAAGACTTTTAAACCTTATTTCTGAACCTGAGTTTATAAAGTTTGAAAATATCTTGAGTGAACCCAATTTCTTTAAAATCGTTGGACGTTCACATTACGAAAGATGGCACGCCTCATTTTTTGGTTGGCTTCTGGATGCCAATGGTTCTCACCTACTATCCGATTACGTACTGAGACGCTTCTTGTTATTACTTCTTGATGAAAAATGCTTAAAAACTACGAACCACTCCGAATTATTCTTGACCAATATTCTGCCTGTTGTTGACTTTTTATCCATTGAGGTCACTCCCAATGAATATCTCCCGACTGAAACAAGTGTGTCAGGAGTAGGTAGGTTTGATATTTTCTTAACCGCAAATTATGAGGATGAGTCTGGTAATGCTGGTAATTTAAACATAATTTTTGAACTTAAGATTGACTCAAAGCCTGACGGCAAACAATCAGCCAAATACGCTAATTGGTTATTTGAAACCCATCCGAACGATGTAAATCTCTTGATATATCTGACTCCGAATTTATTAGATGACTCGAAGGCTACTGTTGGGGATGGCAGATGGTATTGTTTAGATTATCAGTTACTTAACGATAAACTGTTAATTCCTCTTTTAGATCATCCCAAACTGAATGAAAAAGTAAAGCCATTCATAATTCAATACATCAAGAATTTAAAAATTCGGTATAGAGGAGTCAAAATGGCAATCACAAATGAGGAAAAAAGGTTGGCTGTGGCGTTGTACGAAAAATATAGTGATGTGTTTGACTCTATTTATGATGCTCTTGTCTCCACTGGAACTATTGACTTTAGTACCTCTGATATCGTAGAAAGTAAAGGTAGAACCACTGGACGATTAGCCGTAAAAATTGATGGTAAAGTGTTTTCCAATGAAACAGTGAGATTGCTTTTTGAAGATGTGCTAAAATATCTTGTCAAAAAAGACCATATCCTAATGCTTCCCTTGCCGTGGGGAACCAGTAAACAACGGTACATAATAACCAATGAAAATCCACCCGTACATCCAAACGGTCGGCCATTTTTTTATCCGGTCGAATTTAGTGGTTACACAATGGAAAGTCACTACGATAGGGATAGAGGGATGAAGGTTTTGAGTGATTTGTGTAAAAAATTGGAGATCGAGTTCGAGTCTATTGAAACCTAATCATAGGAGTTAAAGAAGTCCGTTCAAACGGACTGGTTAAACTCTATGGGATGGAGTCGGGTTCCAACCCACTTTCTATTTCAGTCCAGAATTTCAATTTGGGGCTGTGAGGCCGAAGTGGAAAGGTAAGAGATAGACCCCTCATATAAAAAAGCCCCGCTTCAAAGCGGGGCTTTTTATTTGACCTCTGTTGTTTAGCTCATCGAGGGCTAGAGTTCCAGCGGATCATCGGGATGTGTCAGGTCCCATATAGCCTTGTACGATTCATTATCCAAACCGATATTGGCTTTGTTGTGAATTTGGCCGGTGTAAGCGCGGGGTACATTCAGGCTCCGGCGCAGATCTACATCGGGCCGCAGATAGATGCTGAAGTTGCCGTCACGATCTATTTTGGGGGTAAAGGTACCGATGCCATCTAATTTGACCGGTGTGCCCTGGCTGTTGAAATACAGGATGGCCTCGTTCATCTCTTGAAGCATCATCATCACCATCCCTTTGTTTATGTTGGTTCGCATGGACATCCAGGCAGCCAGTTGATCGAGTTGGATTGTGTTATTCAGTTTTAATCTGGGACCGTAATCCCGGTGAGCCGATAAAAGTTTTGCCATAGTTTTTATATCTCCTTGTGGCTGATTGATAATTTTTGTAACAAAGTTAAGGCCCTAACTTTCTCCTATCTTAACCTATCTTAACAACTTTGTCAGTAAATTTTTCATGAAGGTTATGGCCATTCTCCAAGTTGGAAAATCAAATCTCCAAGTTGGAAAATCAAATCTCCAAGTTGGAGATTTAAATTCTAGCCGTTGAAATTGAAACCTGCCAGGCTAATAGATTATGATTGTAGTATGAGGTGGGCAAAGTTAGAAGAGGAGATCAGCCGCAATCGGCTGGCTTTTTATTTATCGCCCCTACTCCCGCAGCCAATTGTGAGCACAGCTTTATCGAATTGAGCCAGGAACTGGGGTTGGATGCAGGCTATCTCAGCCGCATTTTACACGGCTTCCAAAAACGCGGCCTCATTGACAGGCGCACTTCTAAAACCGATGGCCGGCAAAGCCTGCTGTCACTGACCCAGCCAGGACAAGAAGCCTTTGCCACCATTAATGCCCGCTCCCATGATGAAATCGAGGCGATGCTGAACCGGCTGTCCACCGGGGAGCAAAACCGGCTGGTTGAAGCTATACAAACCATCGAGGGGCTGCTGGGGGGGCAGCCGGAACAAAAGGCGCCCTACCTGCTGCGGTCCCATCAGCCGGGCGACATGGGGTGGGTGGTGTACCGTCACGGAGTACTATACGCGGAGGAGTATGGTTGGGACGAGCAGTTTGAGGCGCTGGTGGCGGAGATTGTAGCCAAATTTATTCAAAATTATGACACCAGGCGGGAGCGCTGTTGGATTGCGGAGAAGGACGGCGAAAATGTCGGCTCTGTTTTTGTAGTTTGGGAATTAACTTTCTGATAATTGAACGACCAGTTCAAACGGGGCGGCAGTCCGGATGAGGCTTTTGAGGCAGCGATTGAGGCATATTTGAGGGGGGAAGGGCTGGTTGACTGACAAATTTAACCTTCGAGCCATGAAGAGGGAATAGCTCACGG
>CAZDMM010000782.1:0-3903 GCA_964505845.1 uncultured Caldilineaceae bacterium | reverse complement strand
CGGCAAAACCGAATTTACACGAGGCCGGCAGTACGCCATCATTGACGAGGTTAACCAAAAGTTAAAATGGATGCAATCCAATACCGACTCCCACCGGGCCAAAATCAAGCTGGATGTGATCTTGCGCACCATGAATACCCTCACCCGTTATGTAGACCGGATGGGGCAGCAAATTCAGGCCGGCAGCCAGACGGCCGCCAACGAGACCGTGCTGGAAGAGGTGCGCCGGGTATCTGAGCTGGTGGAAAGCCTGGTGCAGGAATACATGCTGTTTGAAATCAACCGGGCAGAGCAAAACTACCGCGAAGTGCAAAGCACTTTTATTCGCTGGGCTTTAACTTATGTGGTGCTGCTGTTTGGGGTGGTGGCTTTTTCGGTGGGCGCCGCCTGGATCATTTCTGAGAGCATCTACGTGCCCATTAAAAAATTGCACGATGTGACGGCTACCATTACTGCCAACGACCTGAAAGTGCTGGTGAACCGGGATAACGCCAATGAAATTGCCGAATTGGGCATGAGCTTCAATATTATGATCGGCAAAATTAGAGAACTGCTCGACAGCAAAATCAAAGAGCAGGAGAATCTCAAAAAGGCCGAATTTAGAACGCTGCAAGCCCAAATCACCCCCCACTTTCTTTACAACACCCTGGATGCCATTATCTGGCTGGCCGAGGCCAAAAAAACCACCGAGGTGATTGAGATGGTCAGCGCCCTGTCAAGCTTTTTTAGGATTACCCTCAGCAAAGGCCAGGATTGGATCACCATCCGCGACGAACTGGAGCATACCCGCAGCTACCTGACCATCCAAAAGATGCGCTACCGCGATATTTTGGATTATGGGATTGAAGTGGATGAGGAAATTTTAGACAGCACCATCTTAAAGCTGACCTTGCAGCCCTTGGTTGAAAATGCGCTCTATCACGGCATCAAAAATAAACGGAACGGTGGCGTGATTACGGTGCGGGTTAAACACCATGAGGCCGGCTTGATCCGTATCGAGGTACAGGACAACGGGATTGGGTTTACGCCCTTCCGGCTGGCCCGCGTTGAAGCCGAGATGAACGACGAGTCGAGCGAGATGGTCAAGCTTAAAGAGAGTGGTTTTGGCCTGGAAAACGTCAACAAGCGCATCAAGCTGTATTATGGCAAAAATTACGGCCTTTCTATCAGGAGTGAATACCGGGTAGGCACTCAAGTGACCCTGGTCATTCCCTGCATCTACAAGAAAAACGATAATTTTTCCATATCCGCTTAAAAAAAACAGATATTTTGCCGGTTTCAGGCGGGCTGGAGGCCGGTTAACAACATACCAAACTCAATATATCCCCAATGAAACTTCATTGAGTTTCGGCTTAAGAATGGTTATTATTGAAGAGAGTTAAGCTTCCCCCCGGGGCAAGACCCAATTAAATAATCAATTAAGCCAAATTCTAAAGAAGGAGAATGAACAATGAAGTTGTCAAGAATTTTTCTGTGGTTATTAATTTTGGCTGTGGCCGTGTTTGTAGCTGCTTGCGGCGCAGCCGGCCCGGCTGCGGAAGCCCCCAAAGCCGACGCCCCCAAACAAGAAGCCCAAGCCCCTGCTGCCGGCAAGAAGGAATACAAAGACCTGGTAGTTGGTTATGCCCAGATTGGCGCCGAAAGCGAGTGGCGCACGGCCAATACCGCTTCGATCAAGGAAGAAGCCGAAAAGTTGGGGGTAGAGCTAAAATTCTCCGATGCCCAACAAAAGCAAGAAAACCAGATCAAAGCGATCCGCTCCTTTATTGCCCAGCAGGTTGATGTGATCGGCGTGTCGCCGGTGGTTGAAACCGGCTGGGAAACCGTTTTTCAAGAAGCCAAAGATGCCGGCATCCCGGTAATCTTGGTTGACCGCCGGGCCGCCGTACCCGAAGACCTGTATGTGACGTATCTTGGCTCCGACTTTGTGGAAGAAGGCCGCCGGGCTGCTGATGCCATGGCCAAAATCCTGAACGGCAAGGGCAATATTGTAGAGTTGGTGGGCACGGTGGGGTCTGCTCCGGCCAATGACCGCGCCAAAGGCTTCCGCGAACTGCTTGAATCCAAATACCCCGACATGAAAATTATCGACTCCCAGTCCGGCGACTTTACCCGGGCCAAGGGTAAAGAAGTGATGGAAGCCTTCCTCAAAGCGCACGGCAAAGATATCAATGCCCTGTATGCCCATAATGATGATATGGCTATCGGCGCTATCCAGGCCATTGAAGAGTATGGCCTGAAGCCTGGCACCGACATCAAGATTGTTTCGGTTGACGCGGTGCGCGGCGCTTTTGAAGCCATGATTGCAGGCAAACTCAACTGCACGGTTGAGTGCAACCCCCTGCTTGGCCCGCAGTTCTTTGATCTGGCTCTCAAAGTGGTCAACGGTGAAAAAGTGGCTAAATGGGTTCCCTCCGACGAGAGCGTGTACTGGCCCGACCAGGCAGAAGCCCTGCTGCCCCAACGGAAATACTAATCCCTGGGCCGGTGAAATACCCGCCGCTTTCAAAAATTAGATGTGATTGGATGTAACCTCAACCAGAAGCGGCGCAGCCTTTAGAGCGCCGCTTCTGTTATTACCATAAGGAATAAGGCCATGCCCGATACCAATGGCTACCTTTTAACCATGCAAGGCATCTCTAAAGCCTTTCCGGGGGTGCAGGCGCTGGCTCATGTGGATTTTTCGCTGCGCAGCGGCGAAATCCACGCCTTGATGGGTGAAAACGGGGCCGGCAAATCTACCCTCATCAAAGTGCTGACCGGGGTCATCCGGCCCGACGCCGGGACCATCACCCTCAATAATCATAAAATCCTGGTTAAATCCCCGCTGCACGCCCAGGAATTAGGCATCAGCACCGTTTACCAGGAAGTCAACCTTTGCCCCAATCTGACCGTGGCCGAAAACATTTTGCTGGGGCGCGAACCTCGCCGGCTGGGGGGGATTGACTGGCCCCGGCTTAACCAGCAGGCCCGGCAAATTTTGCAGCGGCTGGAACTTGAGGTGGATGTAACCCAGGGCCTGGGTACTTATCCGGTCGCCATCCAGCAAATGGTGGCTATTGCCCGTGCTCTGCAAATTTCGGCCAAGGCTCTGATTTTGGACGAACCGACCTCCAGCCTGTCGGCCCATGAAACCTCAAAATTGTTCCAGGTGATGCGCAAACTCAAAAATGAGGGCATGGGCATTATTTTTATCACCCACTTCATCAACCAGGTTTATGAAGTTTCTGACCGGATTACCGTGCTCAGAAACGGCCGGCTGGTAGGCACTTTTGAAACCGCCTCGCTGCCACGCTTTGAGCTGGTTTCCAGGATGATAGGCAAAGACCTGTCCGAACTGGAAGACATGTCCCGGTTCAAACAGCACAGCAGCCAGCAGATTCAGCCGGAAACGCTGCTGGAGGCCAAAGGGTTGGGCCGGATTGGGACTATCCAGCCGCTAGATTTGACGCTGCGGGCCGGTGAGGTGCTCGGTTTTGCCGGGCTGCTCGGCTCCGGGCGCACCGAAACGGCCCGGCTGCTGTTTGGGGTTGACAAGCCCGACCACGGCCGCCTGACCTTTGCCGGCCAATTGGTTAAAAAATTTTCGCCCTTTGCCTCCATCCTACGGGGCATGGCCTTTTGCCCGGAAGACCGCAAGGCCGACGGCATTGTGCCAGATTTGACCGTGCGAGAGAACATCATCCTGGCCCTGCAAGCCAGCCGGGGGTGGTTTAAATTTTTGAGCCAGAAAAAGCAGTACGAAATTGCCGATACTTACATCAGGCTGCTGAATATCAACACCCCCGGCGCCGACCAACTGGTTAAAAATTTGAGCGGCGGCAATCAGCAAAAGGTGATCCTGGCCCGCTGGCTAGCCACCAATCCCAGGGTGTTGATTTTGGATGAACCCACTCGTGGCAT
>CAZDMM010000781.1:0-3908 GCA_964505845.1 uncultured Caldilineaceae bacterium | reverse complement strand
ACTGGATGATCATTACTCGAACCCCCCTACGCATTAGTTTTGCCGGCGGCGGCAGCGACCTGCCTGCTTTTTATGAGCAAGAGCAGGGCGCGGTGGTCAGCACCGCGATTGACAAGTACATCTATATCACCGTTAACCCCAAGTTTGACCATAAAATTCGGGCCAGCTACTCGGTGACAGAGATCGTAGACAGCGTAGACGAGTTACAGCACGAGCTAATCCGGGAAGCCATGTACCTGCTCAACATCAGGCAGGGCATCGAGATTACCTCCATCTCTGATATTCCCTCGCAGGGCACCGGTTTAGGCTCTTCCAGCAGCTACACGGTTGGCCTGCTGAACGCCTTGTATGCCTATAAAGGCCACATGGCCGGCGCAGAACGCCTGGCCGACGAAGCCTGCCATATTGAGCTTGACCGCTGTCGCAAACCTATCGGCAAGCAAGACCAATATATTGCCGCTTATGGCGGCCTGCAATATATTCGCTTCAATTCGGATGGCAGCGTCTTTACCGACCCGGTCATCTGCTCCTCGGCTACCCGCAAACGTTTAGAGTCAAGGTTGCTGCTGCTTTACACCGGCCTGACCCGCAGCGCCGACGGGATTTTGGCCGAACAGGGCGAAGCCACCCGCTCCAGCGAGGAAAAACGAGCTTCGCTGCGCCGGATGGTCAGCCTGGCCGGCGAGTTGTGCGAAGCCCTGGGCCGGGAAGATATTGACGCTTTTGGCGAGATTTTGCACGCAGGTTGGCTGGAAAAGCGTAAGTTAGCCAGCAGTATCAGTAATAATAAAATTGACACCTGGTATGAGCGGGCCAGGGCTGCCGGGGCGGTTGGCGGCAAATTGTTGGGCGCAGGCGGCGGCGGCTTTTTACTGTTCTATGCCGACCCGGCCCACCATACCAGTATCTGCCGCGCCCTGCCAGAACTCCGGCCCATCCCTTTTAACTTTTGCCCGCAGGGCAGCAAGGTGATTTACGTGGAAGAGAATGGCTACAGCCCTGACTACTAATCGGCCGGCTTTGTTTTCTTTGTTGGGTAGACCTCATAGGTACGCTGCGCAAAAACCTATGAGGTCTATTTTTTCTAAAAGTTGGGCTGTACTGGGCAGAGCAGCCGTTAAGAAGGGTTGGCTGGCCTGAGCATAAAGGGCAGGTAGATAGAAGATAGGGTAAAAATTTTGAGGGCCACGTCGTCGGCCAGGCTGCTAACATTTATGGTCAGGTCGCCGTTAGCTTGCGCCGTTACGGTTTCGGTTTTGATAATCTGCTGCGCCGGCGAGGTGGCTTTGGTATTCCACCACTCCAAGGTGTAAACCTGTCCGCCTTCAAAACCGGAAATGGTGATCTGGCCTGAGACAGGGGTAATCGCAACACCGTCAACCACGCGCCGCCAGGTATACTGCCGGTTCTGAATCCACAGATGAGCCTTGTAGTGCGCCAGGTCTTTTTGACCAACGACGCGTAAATTGGGGTTGTTGACCACCGCGGCGGCATCCTGATAATGGCCGTTGTTGAGCGGAATGGCGTTGATAAAGTTGTAAAAGTTGCCGTAGATTTCATACAGCCCCACCTGTCCATCGGGACCGGGTTGGTTTCTGATATTCTCTTTCCCCCAATACAATTCGGTCAAGGCTCCTGAATCTAAACTGGGCCACAGCAGGTTATGCAGCCAGACCCCCTGGTTGTCGAGGGCCAGGTCTGGCTGTTCAGTTTGCTGATTCAAAAAATCAATCCCTGTTTCTCCTCTAATTACCGGCTTGGTAGAAATATTGTTTTGGCTGGCGTACCAATCAATATTGCTGCGCACGTTGGCGCTGTAGTCAAGGTGAAACTGGGCGCTGTCGCTCTCATACACCGGGTCGTTGAGCCAGCCGGTGCTCACATAAGCGTGAACATCGGCATAATCCACATTGGGATACTTTGGATTGCCCCAAAACTGTTCACCGGGGAAGGAGTGCCATAAACTGGTGGTTACCAGGTGGTCATTAGGATGATTATAAGCGCATTTGGCCCCGTCGCCCGGCCCCACCGGAACATTAAAGGCCCGGCAGTGCATGAATTTGCCCAGCTCGTCGGCCAGGGCGTAGTGATTTTCATTCCAGGGGTCGCCTTCATTGGTCAATTCCCAGGAGTGAATGTTGGGCGAGTAACCCCACCGGGCCTGCAGATAACGCCACCAGGCCTGCTGCAGCCAGCGGGTTTTGTTGACAGTTCGGCCCAGGCCATAAAAGCCATAGGTATTATCCGGGCCTGAGAGAACAAAATCGCCGTTATCCTGGATTTTGCTGTATAAGCTATCGCCCTTATCCATCAGCACCAGCTTAAGGTAAATCCCGTATTTTTCGGCCAGCTCCACCAGTTTATCAAGAGCGTAGGATTCTCGCTGGGGAAAGTAGAGTTCATACTCCATCGAGGGTTCAACCATGATCTCCGGGCCGTATTGCCCATTCCCCAAATCTTCCTGGAGAGAAACCGAATCCACATAGGCTGCGCCGGCCGTAACATTTTCCAGCCCCAGGTACAGACGGGGCAAAAAGTTGCTGCTGCCGGAATTCCACCTGCCTTCGATATATTGCCAATCCGTATTGTTATGACCATAACCGGTGACCACAGTGCCGGTACCCGGTTCATAGCAGTTATCAATCCAGGCCCCCAGCTTGCCTACCAAACCATAATTGGCGTAAGCGGTATTGCGGGGGCCGGCTATGGCTACCCCGCGATATTTTATGCGGAGACGATAATTGGTGTTTGGTTTGACCGCCTCGGGATCATCCCAAAATTCAAAGCGGCAGGCGTCAAACCAGCCCGTGTCGCCCTCAGGCTCATAATCCAAAAAGGTGGTCAGGGTAGTCCGGCTGCCGTTGGTTAACGGCAACAGGGCTGACCGGGGCAGATAACCATCGTAGAGATTCCGGCCGCCCAAATACCGATTCCAGGCTGTGCCATAAATGCTGCTGATCCACACCCGCAGGAGGTTGACATGGTTTTGCTGAAAGCGTTGAAAATCGGCCTCGTAGCTCAGGGCCGGATCACTCAGGGGCGGGCCGTTGGGGCCGTAAGCAAAGCCAAGTCCAGAGAAAGGGGCGCCATCGTCAAACTCAAAATACCGGGGGTCGGCGGGGCTGACTTTGATAAACCCTGGGTTGGCTGAAGGAGTTACACTAAAGCTCTGGGCGGCGGTCTCTGTATAGCCCGAAGCATCCCGGGCTTTGAGCTTAAACTGCCAGGTTCCCGGCTGATTGGGGGTAAAGCGCACTTTCCAGGCAAACTGGCCGGTGGGATAATGCCACTCCCTATCAAGGTTATCTCGATTTTTTTTGATCTGGTCGTCAAACCCTTCATAGTAAAAAGCCGGCTGTTGGTAAGCGTTGGCCCAATTTGTTTGGCCGGGCGGCAAAAAGAGGGCATCTACGCTGATGCCTTGATGTTTGGGGTAAGTCAGGTCAATGCCGTGCGGTGGATTGGGGTCATAGGGAAGCTGAAAATTGCCGGCTACCGTGTTTTTTATCTGAAAGGTTATCTCAAATTTCTTATATTTTGGAATCTCATTATTAGGATAATTTGAAATATTAGAGGTGACATCTGTGATCAGGAGGTTGGTTAAATTGACCCTCGCGGTACTCTGCAAGGGAGCATCCCCTAGACTGGGAGGCGCATCTATTGCCAGCTTCAAAATTATGAGAAAATAAAATATAATATGGATAGCTGTTTTTGAGTATTGATGGAGGACATGCAAAATCATCATTTATTCTCCGGGTACAGTCAAGTTGCTACCCATAGGTGACAGGCGCTTAAAATGGGTCAATGTGTTGGCCTATACTGTTCAGGATTTAGGACAAAAAGCGCCAGTCACCTGGCGTTTAATTGATTAGGGTGTGACCAATTTGAGTTGTAGTATAGGGCCTTGC
>CAZDMM010000780.1:0-3921 GCA_964505845.1 uncultured Caldilineaceae bacterium | reverse complement strand
CTGCCGCCGGGGCCAATACTACCCGTCGCAGTTTCACCCGTCCCCAGAAAAGTGCTATAAACCAGGCTGGAACCGTCGGCACTCAATTTGGTCACAAAAGGATCATATGCCGTTCCATTAAAAGTAGTGTCATACGCGCCGGCTGTGGTCGGGAAATCAGCACTATTGGTGTAACCCACTATAAATGCTTCGCCCGCTCCATTGATCGCTATACTCTTACCTTCATTGGTGCTGCCGGTACCGCCCAAGAAGGTGCTATAAACCAGGCCTGAACCGCTGGCGTTCAATTTGGTCACAAAAACATTACTACCGCTACCGTTGTAACTGGTATCATACGCGCCGGCTGTGGTGGGAAAACCACTAGCAGTGGTATAACCTGTTAGGAAAATCTCTCCTGCTGCATTAACGGCAACCGCAAAACCAGGAGTTTCATTGCCAGTCCCCCCCAGGAAGGTACTGTAAATCAACGGAGGGTCAATCACCAGCGGCAGGGTGGGGTCATACGCGCCCAGCCGGAAACTCACCTGCTGGTCAGCTAACACGAAACTACCCTCGACGCTGCGATTTTCCCCGTTCACTTCCTGGTAAATAATTGGGGCCTTCTGACGCATCTCGCTGCTGCCTACTCCAATGACCAGGTCGCCGGTCGGGTCAATGTCCAGCCGATCAGCCCCGGCAAAACTCATCTTAATCTGCGCCGGGTCTGCCCCAGGAGCGACCACAAAGTCGTATTCCAAAGTCTGTTGATTGCCATAAAGGAGTAGATCAATCCCCGGCCATACCTGTTCATAGTGGACTTGTTTGTAATTCGGAATAGCCGGATGCCAGTCAGCCGGATCGCTGCCGATAAAGTAGTTACTTACCCCGGGCTGCAGTTCCTGTCCGGTTATTTGCGCCTCCGGATTGGCCCCTTCCAGGGTTACCTGGACTACCGCCCCTCCCTTATCATGTGATCTCTGGAGGTCCAGAGTCAGGCCGGAAGGTGTGGCTGCTAAGAAATACCCTTTTCCCCGGGAGACAAATTTGACCTCCGCAGCGCTCACTTGTCCCTGATTCGCTTCGAAGTAGAGGGGAATGTTGTAATAGGAGAGAAGAGATTCATGCTTCGTTGAGGAAGGATCACCCTCCTCGACTAAAGGTCCTGCAGCCTTGGTGTTCGAGTTTGTCGGTCCGAACATGAAGACCAGGAACGTCAGTAGGTGAAGAATGGTTCTGATATGCTTGTTCATTTCGTACTCCTAGTAAAGAGATGGATCATTGTTGTGACCGTCTTAGTAGAGAAACTGATCAATGGGGTTGGATACACCGTTATTTTTAGGGTTTCTAGTTTCTCTATAACCTCTGTTTGATTATCCCAGAACAAAATTTGTGATGTTCATATCCGTTTAACATTTATTCCCTTGTCACCGTCTTTCTCTTAGTTGACTTGCCTCCAAAAATAAAGGCCGCAATTTGTACGATGGGTGCTCCTAACGGATGCCTTTCTATCGCCCAAATTGCGGCCATCTTGCTACTGGGTGTAGGCCGCCCCGCCCCAGTAGTGATATTCTTTTTGATAATTCTGCTTAGCCTTCAGCAGATAGATTTGCGAACGCCCGATGAACTCTTTTCAGGAGGCCGATGGAACCGGGAGCTTTAGCTTCCCATTCACCTACGGCCACTTGTGTCATCTGATTTTGTATCAGTAAAGCAACGCTATCCAACCCATGTTTTTGGCGGATGGCGGCAAATGCTTGCACCAGTTGCGCGTTTACTTCAACGAGGGGTTTATCGAGATCAATAACAATCTGTTGTGCCATGTGATGTGCTCCTCTAGTAAAATCAAAGCGCAAAGGCATCGATATAAGCTTCTTCGAGTATGTCCATCTCCTCGGCAGAGGGAGCATATCGTTCTGCTTCGATCTCTTCGAGGGCATGGTCCAGGTAAGAACGGGCCTGTTGTTTGGCTCCGAGACGCCATAATTCGATCCCAGTCCAAGCAGCCCCTTGCCCACCCCCAGGATGGGTCAAAATAGATTCACGCCAGGTGGTAAGGATATCAACCGATAGTTGCGTGACGTGGAGGAAGCTCTGCCGATGTCTCATGTTGGTTAATTTATGGGCTTGATCCAGAAGAGAAGCAATCCCCTGCAGAATCGCCAACCGGGCCTCCGCTTCATATCCTCTTGCCAGTAGCGCCCGGTACCAACATAGCCAGGCCAGATGGGGTGGATTTTCCGCTCCCAACAGCAGCGTTTCATCTACTGCCAGTAGCGCCCAACTATCCAGATCAGGTTGCCCAGCTTCCGCCAATATCGCCGTAGCGATGTGAAAATTAGGTTGATTACCGCTTTCACCCCACAAATCGACCGCTCGCCGCGCCCGGTTCTGCGCCGTAGATTTGTCCTGCATTTTCAGAGAGAGGTAAGCCATATCGGTCAAAACCATGGCCTTAGACCGACCATTCTCTTGGAGTTTGTTCAGGAGGGTCTGGAAACACACCTCTGCATCTTTAAGTTCTCCGCAATCCATCTGAACTCCGGCCAGGTTATGAAGGGCATGGAAGCGACCATCGTGACGACCGTATGCCTCGAAGGTGGTAATGGCAGCATTGAGATGCTTCCTGGCCATACCATATTCACCAATACGCCGGGCTGCATCTCCCAGATTCACCTGGGTAATGGCGATATAGACCTGATCGCCAATTTTTTTCCACAGATTGAGCGCCTCTTCTAACCGCACCAACGCGATGGAGAAATCCCCACTATCGGCGGCGACCACAGCGATATTGCCCAGCGTTTGGGCTTCTCCCCAGTGGTCACCAATCTCGCGCCGGGCAAGTAGCGCCTGATAGAAATATTCGTTGGCTGCGGCCGTGTGCCCTAAATCGGCGGCAACACTGCCCCGCATATTCAAAACGTTGGCCTTCACATAAGTTGGACTGCCCGGAACAGCCAGAGCCAGATCAAGGCATTCGGCCGCTTCAGCGAACTGCTCGCGGTTATAATAGACCTGGGCCAAGCCGGATAAAGCTTTAGCCTGTTCGCCCAGGTCGCCCGCCTGTTTAGCCAGGGCCAGCGCCTTTCCAGCCGCATCCAGGCTGTTATCGTAATGCTCGGCCTCCCATCTCAAGCGAGCTAATCGGTTGAAATAAATTGCTTGTTTGCGCGGGGTTTTCGCTCGACGCCGCATCCGGGCCAGGCTATTTTCCTGACCTTCCAGATTGGCCATCTGTCGCCAGATATCATTCTCGCCCTGGGCGATTTCCCAGCGAGCCTCTTCATTGGCTGGGTCAACCAGGTTCTCGGCTACTCCATACCATTTCAGTGCCTCATAGAAGCTGAGGTTGGCGCGGGCAGTGTGGGCTGCCTCGATGACGTAGGGTAGGGCTTTGTCGCTGAACTCCTCTCCGGCCAGAGAATAATGATGAGCCAGGGCGAAGGTGTTATCCGGCTGGCTGGCAGCAAAAAGTTTTGCGGCGCGCCGGTGCAATTCCTGACGCCGCTCGCATGGGGTGATGATTTCGTAGATGATCTGAGCCACAACACCCGATTTAAAGTGGGCCTGGGCGCCGTCAATCTCAAGGAATTGATGGCGCTCCAAATCCCAAATGCTGTGGTGGTTACACAAGCGCTCAAAAATTGGCAGCGGAAATGAATGTCCCAGGATGGTAGCTATTTCAAGGGCTTCCCGGGTGGGCTCTGGTAATTTTGTGAGGCGCTCTCGAACGAGGCTGTTAATATTCTCATTACTGGGCAAATCTGCTTTAGGTCGCATGTGCCAACCTTGCTGCGTTTTGACCACCGAACCGTTTTCAACTAATAGTCGCGCCGTCTCCTCGATGAAGGCGGGATTACCGCCGCATTGATCAATCAACTTGGCCAAAGCCTCTTCAGACAAACCGGGCAGAACACTCTTCAAAACCAAATGGGCCATATCTTG
>CAZDMM010000779.1:0-3926 GCA_964505845.1 uncultured Caldilineaceae bacterium | reverse complement strand
GGCTGTCTGCCGTCGGCGGTCATTTTGCAGAATATTTTTTGACGCAAAGGAAACGAACTCCGTGACCAACGAATCCCAACCGAAATATCTCGTCGTTTTTCAACCCTCCGGGCGGCAGGGCTACGTGCCGGCCGGTCAAACCCTGCTCGATGCCGCCCGCGAGCTGGGCGTGGAAATTGAAAGCATCTGCGGCGGGCAGCAAACCTGTGGCAAATGCAAAATTGTGGCCGATGTGGGTAATTTTTCCAAGTACGGTATCACCTCGGCGGAAGAAAACCTTACCCCGGCCGGGGGCGATGAAATTAATTATTGGACCAAACGTAAGCGCGACCCCGGCAATTATCGCCTGTCCTGCGCCGCCTGTGTGCTGGGTGATCTGGTCATCAACGTGCCCGAAGAGAGCCAGGCCCGCAAACAGATTGTGCGCAAAAGCGCCATCGTGCGCCAGATTGAACTTGACCCGGCCATCCGCCAATATTATGTCAAGGTCAAGCCGGCGGCCCTGGGCAACCGCCAAGGGGATTGGGAGCGGCTGCAAGAAGCGCTGCACCATACCCATCACCTCACCAACCTGCGGATTGATTATTTTGCCCTGCGTGATTTGCAGAAGATTCTGCGCCAGGGCAACTGGGAAGCGACGGTAACCATCTGGAATAACCACGAGGTCATCCGCGTCCAGCCGGGTTACGCCGAGGGGGTGTATGGTTTTGCGGTTGACATTGGCTCGACCACGGTGGCCGGCCACCTGGTTGACCTGCGCACCGGCCAAATTTTGGCCACCGAGTCTATGATGAACCCGCAGACTACCTACGGCGAAGACCTTATGAGCCGCATCAGCTACGGCATGATGAACCCGGACGGGGTGGATAAGATGCACGCGGCCATCATCGAGGCCCTGTCCAAGCTGGTCAAACGGGCCACCCGCACGGCCAAACTCCAGCCGGAGGATGTGACCGAACTGGTGCTGGTCGGCAACACCACCATGGTGGATTTGCTGCTGGGGATTGACCCGGTGGAATTGGGCGGCGCGCCCTTTGCCCTGCCCACCAATGACTCTATTGACCTCAAAGCCCGTGATTTGGGTATCAAAGTTCACCCCGGCGCGAATGTCCACATTTTGCCGGTGGAGGGCGGCCACGTGGGAGCGGATAATATGGCGGTGGTCATTGCCGAGTCGCCCCAACTGGCCGAGGATATCGTGCTGATTATTGATGTCGGCACCAACGCCGAGATTCTGGTAGGCAACAAAGAGCATCTGCTGTCGGCTTCCAGCCCCACCGGCCCGGCCTTTGAGGGCGGCGAAATTACGCACGGCATGCGGGCCGCGCCCGGCGCCATTGAAAAGGTGCGGATTGACCGGGAAACCCTCACCCCGCGTTTCCGGGTCATTGGCCAGGAAAAATGGAGCGACGAGTTGCCGCCGCATGAGATTCAGGCCGCCGGGATTTGCGGCTCCGGCATCATTGATTTGGTAGCGGAGCTTTTTGCGGCCGGCATCATTGACGCCGGGGGCAAGTTTGTGCGCGACAACCCTTCGCCCAACTTCCGGCGCACTCACCAGGTGGGCGAGTACGTGGTCGCTACGGCGGAGCAAACCTCGACCGGCAAGGAGATTGTCATCACCCAGCAGGATGTGCGGGCCATCCAGTTTGCCAAAAGCGCCCTCTATACCGGGGCTAAATTGTTGATGGAGCGGCGCAGGGTGGAAAAGGTGGACCGGGTGCTGCTGGCCGGTGGGTTTGGGGCTTATATTGACAAGGAGCGGGCCATGATTCTGGGCCTCTTTCCGGATTGCGATTTGGACAAGGTTTATGCGGTTGGCAACTCGGCCGGCGACGGGGCGGTGCTGTGCCTGTTGAGCCGGGAGCGCCGCCGTCGCGCCCGCGAGCTGGCCCGCTGGATTGAGTACGTAGAAACGGCCATCGAGCCAAACTTCCAGGCTCGGTTTGTAGACGCGCTCGGTTTACCCCATTCGGTGGATGAATTCCCGCATTTAAAGGGACTCATCCCAGAGCGGCCTGTGGTTCAAGCGGAAGATGTGGAGGAGCGCCGCCGCGAGCGCCGGAGAGATCGGCTCAGTCGCCGGGAACGGGAAACAACGCAGGGATAACTCAGCCGGCGTTTGGTGGAGTGTCATGTGAGCTGGCCTTCAATGGGCCTGTTAATATATGACGCAGCCAAGCTTACGGGCCACGATGTCACCCGTGTGCGGGTCAACCAGGAATTCTGCCTGAACCACCGTGGCTTCAGGGATGTTGGGTGGAGCCGTGGGGGAAAGGCGCGGGCCGGGCAGCGGCGTGGCCGGGCGCGGACGCATGTGGACATACCAATAGGCGGCGTTGGGGCTGACAGGCCGGTTAGGGGGTAGGGTAGGTCCAGGGACGCAGCCGGGATCAGGCTTGCCGGCAAAACGCTCGCTCACCTCGCGCCCGGAGACGGCGCGGCTTTCGACCACTTCCCAGTTGGCCTGGTTGTGAGAGGAGGTATTGGGTTCTAGCGCCTGCCACACCCGATTTTCAACCTGCGCCTGCGAAAGAGAGGTGACGCTGCCGGAACAGGCGGTGAATATCAGGATTAAGAATGCCAATGGCCAGCAAAATTGTACCATCTTATCTGCTCCATTGTCTATCCATACTAAGGCGATGTTCGCACCGCCTGGGGTGCAGCATAATCACAAACCGGCCTTTGGGGGTGAAAAACAGTGATTTGCCCCTGGGTAACAAACCAGACCGCGCTGGTAGCGTCTATAGCGATATCCCACACTTCATCGGGGCGAGGTGTTTCATAGTCAGAGGCAGGGGGTGTCGGGTTCAGGGGGGGGCCACCCAGGCCATCGGCGGCAGTAAAGCGGCAGGCCAGGTTGGGGGTCACGTAAACGGCGCCATTTTCGTTCTGATCGGGCAATTTGCAAAAGTAACATCCGGCAGTCGCCAGGCCCCAAGCGCCACCAACCGAGTCTACCGCCAGAGGGCGCGCAAACGGGGCCGGGATGTTAACGTTTAAGCCTTGCCACCCTGTCCCGCTCCAGTGCAGCCAGCCGCCATCTGTGCCCAACCATACCTGTTGGTCCGGGCCAGCCACCAGGTACATGGCCACGGCGGCCAGTGTATCCGCCCACTCTGGGCGAGTTTCTTTGCTGTGTTGCGTCCAGTTTTGACCATCAAATTGATAAGCGCCCTCCTGTTCAATCGCCACCCAAACCTGGCCGGCCGGGGTGATGGCCAGGCTGGTCAGCCTGGAAGATACCTGGGCTTGGCCAGCTATGGGTACAACCTGCCAGGCTTGGCCATCAAAACGACTTAAGGTGTGAGGCGTACTCACCCACAGGTTATTTTGAGAATCAACGGCCAAACCGACAATTGTATTGTCAACCAAACCCTCAGCTGTGGTGGAGTGGGTCCAGTTTCCAGCTTCAAAGCGATAGAGACCATCCTGAAATGTGCCCACCCAGACGATGTCATCGGGCGCAATCACCAGATCAGTCACGATATAGTCCGGCCCCATCTGGCTGGTCAGAATTTGTTCGCGCAAAGGGTTAGGTAAAGGAAAAGTTTGCCAGGTCTGGCCATCAAATCGAAACAGACCGTCAGCGCCCACTGCCCAGACCTGGCCAGAGGGTGCAACTGCCAGGTGAGCAAAGGAGCTACCCAGTTCGGCCAGCAGTTGCCATGTGGGCAGGGGGATAGATGTAGGCGTGGGCGTCGGGGAGGAGGTTGGGCTGGCGGCTGAGGTGGGAGTTGGCGGCAGCGGCGAAGATGTAGTGATAACGCGTTGGGCTACAGGCATGGCTGGAGCCGTTGGATATGTGGGCGCCATGCAAGCCGCCAGAATCAGGCTGACGGCGGCACAAATGAAAACAAGATGTTTAGGGTCACTGATCGGCATTTTGTTCTGCATCATAAACATTATCGGGATTAAGGTGACAG
>CAZDMM010000778.1:0-3933 GCA_964505845.1 uncultured Caldilineaceae bacterium | reverse complement strand
ATGCAAGCCCGCAGCCGCCGGTATCAGGTAGGTGGTAAAAGGTGTTCCTGTTAAACGGCACACTTTCCCGGAGGGCGACTTGCGGGCTTGGGCAAGCAACTCTGAGGGATAAAGAACGACGTCAGTTAAAGGACGAAAATAATCATCATTCTTTGGGCGTTTCGGAAGCCGTCCAGGAACTTCACGAATATCAACTTGGGTATCAAAGGCAATTTGAAGGTAATCAACGCCATTCTCAACCGTCAGGACATTAAAATCATCAAGGCATTTGCGAGTCGCCTCAAGGGTTGCCTGTTTAATCTTCGGCGGGTTGAGAGTATAGAGTTGAGCTTGTGGTACAGCAATGATAACGGTTCGACTGTCCTGATATAACACCAACAATTCTGCCAGTGATACCGTATTATTCAGCATTTCAGCGGGTAGTAATGGTTCACCGGTGAGGTCTGCGGTAAAGGTGGCAGCAAATTCTTCATTCTCTGGCTTAGTCACGGGGGTCAAGTGCCTCACAGTGAAGGTACTGCCTGGCTGCACGTCAAAGTGTTGTCCTACCTTATCCCATATTTCTTGATCCGTTGGCTGTGGGGTGAAAGAAATTGTTGAAGTCGTCTCGAACTCAAACCGAACCCGATCTATGGGAGTGCGGTTATCTCGAATAAATGCCTGTCGTAAAGCACCGGCAACATCTTTTACGACCACTTCAATAAAAGCGTCTGCAATAACAGAACGAACCAATACAGTTGGTAACGCTGGCTCAGAAGCAATGCTTAACTGAATGTAGTCCACTGTAGCGCCAAGATTAATTTGGTCACCTTGATCTGAGATGAAATCTGTTTCATGAAAAGTAAATTGTGGCTTTTTATCATGATGTGTGGAGACTAAACCCTTTTTGATACCAGTTTTTGAAGAGAAAGTTTGTTCAGCGGAAGAATACACCCCACGTCCAGGTGTGTGATACCACCTTAATTCGTTATTCCCTTGTCTAACCCACTGGAAAACAGGCTTATACAAATCGTGCCAGAGCCAAGCAATAAACTCCTCCGTGCTGAATGAACCAACCAAAGCATTCAGCATCACATGAAGCGGGAGAGATGCCAGATTAATAGTATCGTGAATACCACCTGCGTCGGTACGGGCAATTGATCCAAAATTAAAAGAGGTTTTCAAATTGTTTACCCTTTGTGCAATTGCATTGTCGGTTTGGAGAGATGATTGCCATGAATTTGCAGGTTGTCCAACTTCGAAGTAACGCCAATATATCACTTTTTTACCAGGCTACCCCATCATCCCCACCCGACTTAGCGATTTCTGACCCCTATTATAGCACAAAAGTGGGCGACATAAGCTTAAATTTAGACTCACACCGTTAACACTTGCCGCCAGGAAATAGGTTCAACCATCAACAGTCCTAAAGGTCTTGCAGATTTTTAGGACTATTGGCCTGTTTTTAAAAAATTTGGGCGAAGTTTGAGGCAAGATTGGGGATAGGTGTTCCCACATGCGAGGCAAGTTGAGTCAACATGCGAAACAGATCATGTCTACCCAAAGTTCGAGCCAAAGGAAGGTTATAGGGATTTCTCACCCCGCAGGGGTTCGGAGCCTGTCCTGCCCATAGGGGGCCTTTGGCTCAGCCTGTCGAAGGATGACATGCTTCCGGTAGTGAAATCCTCCAGCCTTCCACCCCTCCAGCCTTCCAACTTTCCAACCAGCCCTCCATTCCTCCAGCCTTCCAACCTTCCAACCTTCCACTTTCACTCCCACTCGCACAGCGACTCCAAATACGCCGCCGAGCCGTCGCGCAGCCAGCCGTCGAGTTGCGCCACCTCTTTGAGCTGCTGCCCACGCAGGCGGGGGACGACGAGGTAGCGGCAGTGCAGCTCCGGCAGGGCGGTCATGTCGCCCCACAGCTTTTCAAATTGCGTCACCGGGAAGATGTCTTCCTGGCCTTTGCCCCAGCGCTTTTTGACATCCTTGAGGGTGATGTAGGTGGGCATGCGGGCCGCCAGGGTGCGGACGGCGGTTGTGACCTTCTCCTCGTCGCTCAAATCGGCCCGGCTGAGGCCGAAAACGGCCAGCAGCCCGTCAAGCTCCAGCCACATGGTGTTGGAATTATAATAGGAAAGCTGAAACTCGATTTCCTCACGGGGCAGGGCCAGCCCCTCGATGAGGCGGGGGTGGCCGTCCAGGCGGGCCAAGCCGCCGCCCCGGTCCTCGATGCGGCGGGTGATGACCTCTACCGTCATATCGGCCCCGCTGAGGATGTGGTAGCCCAGCACCGCCGGGTCTACATCCGCGCCCAAGGTGTCAATGTTGTGAACCATAAGGTATTTCAGGTTGGGCCGTTCCGCCAGCAGCCGGGTCAGCACCCCGTTGCGCAGCAGGTTGGGGATTTCGTACCAGTGGCCCACCGGGTGGAGGCACTGCTGGGGCAGGTTGTCGGTGTAATCGTTGCCCTCGCCGGCCTGGCGCGCCCACTCAATCAGGGCGTGATGCAGACTTTCGCGCACCTTTTGGGCCTGCTCGTCAAGCAACTGCTGCGGCAGCTCTTCCCAGGCAAAGCGCAGGTCGCGGGTCATGGGGGTCAGCCGCAGGCCAATGCTGCGCCCCGGCGAAAGCAGCAGCGGCCCAGGGTAGCCGTAATTCCCCTCGGCCTCCAAAAAAGCCTCGATGGGGGCATGAGTGAGGTAGCTGGTGGTGATAAGGTGGGGCAGCGGCGCGCCGCACAGCCGGCCAATGCGCCGGCTCTTGGCCAGGTGGACTTCGATAAAAGTGCGCTGTCGCCCGGCCAATTTGCAGAAGGGATTGAGCGCCTTGACCACGCCCGCGCCGTGCGTCCAGCGGCTGCCCGCGCCCCCGGCCAGCGAAACCACCGCCACCGCGCCGGCGGCCAGCGCCTCCAGCCCCAGGTCGTGATAGTGTTCCGGCAGGCCGGCGGTGGCGTCAAACACATCCTCCGGCCCCACATCCTCTATTTTGCTGCTGATGGGCAGGCGGTTCTGGGCCAGGCCGACCCGCCCGCTGCGCAAGTCGGCCTTGATCTGCTCGTGCTGCAGGCGGTCAAAGCCATACTGCTCCAGCAGGGCCGCCAGGCTTTGTCCCCCGGCTTCCTGGTTTTCCTGGTGAGGCAGCAGGCGATCAAAAAGGGTCTGCACCATGCCGGACAGGGCCGGTTGGGTGCGGCAGGCCTCGCCAAAGCGGTCTAACTCTGCCCGGCGAAAGGCCGACAGGTGGCGGGCTTCCAGCCGCAGCAGGCCGGGCAGGGTCAGGGTGTAGTAGCCGGGCGGCATCAGGGCGCTGTCGCTGCTGAGGAGGTCGGCCCAGGTACCGCGCTCATTGATGGCAAAATCATACACCACCGGCTCCATGGCAAAGGGCACGGCGTGTTCCAGTTGGCGCTTGGTCTGGCTCATGATGATTTGCAGCCGCTCCTGGGCCAGCGGCTTGTAGGCCGGGTCAAAAATAAAGCCCATGCCGCCGCCCGACATGCCGCCCAGCATCCAAAAGCCCCAGAAGTGGGAGCCAAACTCCGCCGTGACCTGCTCGATGAGGGTTTCGGTGTAGCGGTTGCTGGCCCAGGGGATGATGGTTTGGATGGGGCCAAAGAAGTTGCGCTGCGTGGCCGCGCCGATGGCCGGCACGTCGCCCGCTTGTAGGTGGGCCACCACCTCATCCAAAATGTGGATGGCTTCCTGCCGCCCCTGCCACTCGGCCTCGGAGCGCAGCAGATATTTCTCCGTCACCATTTCCAAAATCGGGCCGACATCCTGGGCCATGCCGCCGTGTACCAGCACCAGGCTGTCTTGCAAGCGTTGGCGTGTCTCCGCCGAGACCTCCTCCTGGCTAAAGATGCGGTGACTCGGCAGCAAGCGCCCCCGACTGATGCCAAATTCGGGGTCATCTTCAGTCGCTTTGACCCCCTGAATCAGCTTCATGCCG
>CAZDMM010000777.1:0-3934 GCA_964505845.1 uncultured Caldilineaceae bacterium | reverse complement strand
AACTCTGCTGCCAAGCTTATTATATTAGGATGAACCCACCGACCTCTCCGGGCCGGCCCGGCGACTCGCCCACCCCCCCGCCGGGGTTGTGGCCGTCTATCCTGCTGCTTGTTGTTTTTGTCTGCGCTATCGTCAGCCTTTTCAGCGGGTTGGTTTACCTGTTGGTGGGCGGCGCCGAGCGGCTGGGCTGGCCGGCCTGGGCTTATGTGGCTATCCTGGTGGTTGTTTCGGGAGTTTTTGCCTGGCTGGTCAAACGCTTAACCGATACGGTAGCCGGCCTGAGCCACTACTGGTTTCCCGAAGATTCTGACCGAAAAAATTAGGCAAGCGGCGTATTGCGAGTACACTATACTGGCAGCAATAACGATGAATTTTTGTAGTTACTTTCCCGGAAGCTTAGTTTCAGCTTCCGGGAAGGCGTAAAATCAAGTTATGAAATTTTTCTTCCTCACCACGCTTTTAACTCTTAACCTCATCCTCCTGCCGGCCTGCCAGGACCAAGCCGGCAGCCTGGCGTTTTGGCAGGGCACGCCCACTCCTGACGCAACGCCCACGTCGCTGCCCACGCCCATCACCACCTTCCAAACCACCATTTCCGCCGATGGCGAAATCGTCCTGCCGATTCCGCCCCAGGTCTTTAGCTTTCAATCCTCCGGCCTCAGCGGCACCATTGCCGAAGTTTACGTGGTGGCCGGGCAGCAGGTCAGACAGGGCGACCCGCTGGCCAAAATAGATGACGCCGACCTGCAAAACGCCCTGAAAAAAGCCGAAGCCAGCCTGGCCTCACTCAAGGCCCAGATTGCCAGCGAGTCGGCCCCGGCCCTGGCCGGCGATATTGCCGAGGCCGAAGCCAACCTGGCCTCGATGCAGGCCGAGTTGGCCCGTTTGAAGAGTTTGCCCTCCCAGGAAGCGATTACCCAGGCCGCCGCCGATTTGAAACTGCGCGAGGTTGAACTGCGCCAGGCTCAAGAAGCCTATGACCAGGTAGCCTACGCCCAGGGAGTCGGCATGAGCCCCCAGGCCGCAGATTTGCAGCGGGCCACCCTCAACTACGAGCGGGCCAAAGCCACCTATGATGAGGCTACCAAGCCGGCCACCGAGGCCCAACTGGCCGCAGCCCGGGCCAACGTGATCCAGGCTCAAAACCGGCTGGACAAGCTGAAGGCCGGACTGCGCCCGGAAGCCCAGGCCGTCAATGAAGCCAAACTGCAAGAGGCGCAGCTTCAGGTAGACGAAGCGCGGGCCAACCTGGCTAAAGCCGTTCTGCTGGCCCCCTGGAATGGCATGATTACGGCCATCAATGCTGCGCCGGGCGTTTCTACCAACAACGCTTCGGTGACCATTGCCCAGGTAACGCCGCTCCGCTTTGCCACCAGCAACTTTAGCGAGCGCAACCTGGCCGATATTCAACCGGGCGACGAAGCCACCATTTATCTCAAAACCTATCCCACCACCCCCATCCCGGCGGTCATCTATCGCATCGAGTTGGAGTCCAGCCAAAAAGATGGCGATACCGCCCTCTTCACCGTCTATTTTGATTTTAACAGCGGCGACCTGGCCGTGCGTCCCGGTATGACCGGCCGGGTTGAAATTAGCCTTGAGCCGAAAAGCTGAGAGAGAGATGGAAGGCCGGAAAACTAGAAGGGTGGAGGGGTGGAAACGCGGAAAGTTGCTTTTCTTCCAGTCCTCCACTCCTCCAGTCTTCCAATCTTCCAATCTTCCCATCCTCCAATCCTCCATCATCGCCGTCGTTTTATTTACCGCCGCCTTCAGCCTTTACCTCACCACCCTGGCTCCCTCGGTGGTCACTCTTTTTGACGACAGCCTGGAGTTTCAACTCGTTACCTACCAACTCGGTATTGCGCACCCCACCGGCTACCCCCTCTACACCCTGCTGGGCAAATTATTTACCTTCCTGCCCGTCGGCAACGTTGCCTACCGCGTCAACCTGATGAGCGCCTTCTTTGGCGCAGCAACCGTGAGTTGCTTGTATTTATTGATAGTGCAAATTTTTGGAACAATGGAGGAAGCGAGGAGACGAGGAGGCCAGGAAGGCAATAATTCCAGCCCTCCAACCCTCCAACCTTCCCGTCTTCCCATCCTCCACCTCAGCGCCCTCATTAGCGCGGCCACCTTTGCCGTTAGCCCGGTTTTCTGGCAGCAGGCCACCATCGCCGAGGTGTATACCTTGAACGCCTTTTTGGTGGCGCTGCTGTTATGGGCGGCCGCCCTCCCCCTCAGGCTGGAGGCCGTCGCTTTTTTGGCCGGACTGGCCCTTGCCCACCACCGCACCAGCCTGCTGCTGCTGCCGGCCCTGGCGCTGTATCTTTACCTCAATCAAAAACCCGGATTTTTAAAAAATCCGGGTTTCTATAAAACAATGCTGCTCAGCCTGCTGGCAGGGCTGGCCCCGCTGCTGCTGTACCTGTACCTACCTCTACGTGGGCAGGTTGGCTCGCTGGATGGAACCTATCAGAATACCTGGGCCGGCTTCTGGCGGCAGGTTAGCGCCGGGGGGTACGGCGCTTTTATTTTTGGCAACCCTTTCCAACAGGCGCGTGATTTTGCGTTCTATACCGATTTGTTCCAAAATCAGTTCTATACCCTGATACCAGGGCTGATCGGCCTGGGGTATTTAGCCTGGCGCGGCCCCCGCCGCATGCTGCTCCTCACCGGCGGCGCCTTTTTAACCTACACCCTCTTCAATCTCTTTTATAACGTCAGCGACATCGAGGTTTTCTTTATCCCGCCCTTTTTGATTTGGGCCGTGTGGAACGGCCTGGGAGCGATGTTTTTATTGAAGATGACCGCAGACCGCAGACCGCAGACCGCCGTTCAACGTTTAACATGGATAGCGCCGGTTATCATTCTGCTCGCCTTTCTTTTCATCATCTTCAGGGTAAGCCAAACCGCCCTGCCGCTTCTGGCGGCGCGGAACACCTGGCAAGTTCACGATTACGGCCTGGATATGCTGCAACAACCGCTGCCCAAAGGGAACTCGGTGGTGGTGGGGATTGTGGGAGAGATGACCCTGCTGCGCTACTTTCAGCAGACCGAAAAACTCCGGCCCGACGCGGAAACGGTAGCTGCCGATAAGGAAGCCGACCGGCTGGCCGTGGTGGAACAAGAGCTGGCCGCCGGCAAAGCGGTTTATTTAACCCGACCACTGCCCGGCGCGCCCGCCCGCTGGTCGCTCAGCGCGGTGGGGCCGCTCATCCGGGTCTACCCTGAGCCGGTAACTGCGCCGCCCAACTTGGCGACGGCAGTCAATCAGGCCGTCACTCCGGCCATTACTCTGCTGGGGTATGACCTGTCGCGCCCGCCCCACACCGGCGGCGGACCGGCCCCCGTCCGGCTGACCCTGTATTGGCAGGCCGCCGCCCCCATCAGCGCCGGCCTCAAAGTATCGGCCCGGCTGCGCGATGGAGCCGGAACGGTGGTGAGTGTTACCGACGCGGCCCCGGTTCACTTTGCCTATCCCACCACGGCCTGGCGGCCCGGCGAAGTCATCAGCGATGTATACGACCTGGCCTGGCCGCCGGAAACCGCGCCCGGCCCGTATCGCCCCTTGCTCATCTGGTACGACCCGGCCCAAAACGCCGCCGAGGTAGGCCGGATAGAACTGCCGCCGCTGGCGGTGGAATAGAATTTAAGAGACGATAGCACACCAATGATATACCGGCAGCGGCGGCTCCCACGCCGCCGCTACGCAGGCATGGGAACCTGCTCCGCTTCAAAAATGGATCTACTGATACTGAACATGCAGTAGGAAATTAGAGATTAGAGATTGGGTTTAATCTGCCAAAGGCACGCCGCCGAAGGCGCGCAAAGCGAGCGCAATCTCCAATCTCTTTCCACAGAAGCCGTCACAAACCGGTGGCGCGCCACCAAGAATGAAAATCTTTACTTGATACCTGGCACGTGACACCTGACA
>CAZDMM010000776.1:0-3937 GCA_964505845.1 uncultured Caldilineaceae bacterium | reverse complement strand
CGGCTGGCCCAGACCGGCCGCTACCTGTTCGACTTTTTGGCCGAAGAGGTGCTGCGCCGGCAGGAGCCGGCTCTGCGCGCCTTTTTGCTGGAAACCTCCATCCTGGCCGAACTGACGCCGGCCCTGTGCCAGGCCGTCACCGGGCGGGAGGATGCCGCCGCCCTGTTGGAAGAACTGTACCGGCGCAACCTGTTTTTGGTGGCGGTCGATGACGCCGCCGCGCCGGTCTACCGCTACCACGCCCTGTTTGCCGAGTTTTTGCAGCAGCAGTTATGCCGCCAAGCCCCCACCCGGCCGGCCGAACTGCACCGCCGGGCGGCGCGGGCGGCCGCCCTCCCCCGGCAGATTGTCGGCCATTACCTGGCGGCCGGCGAGTGGGCCGAGGCGGCCCAGGTCATCGAGCAGGTGGGCGAGCAGACGCTTGACCAGGGGGCCATCGAAACGGTGCGCGGCTGGCTGCAAGGGCTGCCGGCCGGGATGGTTGAGGCCCGGCCCCAACTTTGCTACCTGGCCGGCCTGACCGCCTGGCGGCGCTGGGAGTTGAACCGCGGCCAGGCGCTCATCGAGCAGGCTTTGGCCGGCTTTGACGCCGCCGGTGACCGGGCCGGGGCCGGCGAGGCCCGCGTCCAATTGGCCCGGATTCTGGCGCTCAAGGCCGACCTGCCGGGGGCCAGCGCCGTAATCGAGCAGGCGCTCGCCTATCCCATCTCCGCCTACAGCCGGGCGCGCTTGCTGATTATCCGCTCCACCGTCCAACTAAGCCTGGGAAACTGGCCGCAGGTGGTCCAGGATATTGAAGCGGCCATCAGCCTGGCCGAGCGCGACAGCGACCCCCGCATTTTGCACGCCATCAATGAGAACGCCATTTGGGGGCCGTTTACGGTGCTGCCCGGCGGGGTGAGCCAGGCCGAGCGGCTGGTTCGGCTCATCGAGCGGCAGGAGCGCGCCGCCCCTTTGCCCTTGCAGGCCACGGCCCAGCATTTGCATGCCCTCATTTGCCTGTGGCGGGGCGACTGGCCGGCGGCCATAGCCGCCAGCGAAGCAGCCATTGCCATCAGCGAGCGTTTTGGCAGCGGTATCTGGATGAGCGCATCCATCGGCGCGCTGACCCCCATGTGCCACGCCTTTCAGGGCCAGACCGAACTGGCCGATGAAAAATTTGAGCGTCACTTCCGCCGGCTGTCCCAGCCGGATATGGAGAGTTACGCCCTCACCTTTTTGCCGGTCTTCTTTTTCTGGCTGGGCCGGGTGCGCTGGCAGCAGGGCCGCCTGGACGAAGTGCAGGCCGTCTACCACCAGGTAGAGGCGCTGGCCAGCCCGCACGAATGGCCCTTTGCGCCCGGCCTGCGGGCCATGCTCGGCGCGCTGCTGGCCCTGGCCGCGGGCCAGGCTGACCGGGCCGAGACGCTGCTGCGCCAGGCGGCTGCCCTGCAAGACCGGCTGCGCTTTACGGTGATGTTCAGCAACGCCCACCTGCTGCTGGCCTATCTCTACTGGCAGCAGGGCCAGACCGAGGCGGCCCTGGCCGAACTGGCCCCGGTGCTGGCCGAGTACACGCGGGAGAACGTCCCCGGCCTGCTGATGTGGGAGGGCGACAAAATCGCCGCGCCGCTGCTGCACCTGGCCCGGCAAACCGGCCTTTACCCCGATTTTGCTGCCTGTACCCTGCGCCTGATGAGCGTTGAACCGGCCCCGCCGCCGGTGCAACCAGGGCCAGAGCACGGTTTGTTTATCCCCGAAACCGGCGAAACGCTGACCCTGCGCGAAATCGAAATTTTGCGCTGCCTGGCCACCGGGGCCAGCAACCCCGCCATTGCCCAACAGCTTACGCTCAGCCCCCACACCGTCAAACGGCACGTCGCCAACATTTTTACCAAGTTGAACGTCTCCACCCGCACCGAAGCCACCCTCCGCGCCCGCGATTTGGGTCTGCTTTAGAGGCGGTCTGAAAAGCAGCTCCGCATCCCTACCCGCACCTGCGGCCACTAGGGGGCCTTTGGCTCTGGGGCAGGTGTACGGAGCGGGCGGCACGGCAATTATGAAGGTGCAAAAATTAAATCGGTGCATAGGAACACAGAGGTTCGCAGAGGGGTCACAGAGAGCCACAGAGAAATCTCAGCGAATCTCTGCGTCTCCTCTGCGTTTCTCTGTGTAACTTTTTCTAAAGTTCCATCATTTCCGGGTAATGACCGGACAGAACTTATTTTTAATATGAGTCGAAAGGAAAATGTATGAACTTCTTACTACCGTTCCCCCAAAATAAAGGCACAGCGCGCTTAAAACATTTTGGCCTGCTTTTATTCGTCGGGCTGATGGTGAGCTTGTTTCGCTTTGACCAGGCCGCAGCCGAGGAGCCGCCGCAGAACCACCAGGTCTACCTGCCCATCGTCATCAGATCCGGCGGGCCGGTAACGCCTCCGCCGCCGGCGGAGAGCAAATTCTTTGTCGAGCCGGACAAAAAGATCGGCAGCGCCGGCCTGGCCATTGACCAAAACGGCGGCATGCACCTGGCTTACGCCCACCGCGTTCCCGACAACGAGCATCCCCAGGCAGTTTACGCCTACTGCCCGCCCGCAGCCGCCTGCGCCAACCCGCAAAGCTGGGCGCGGCTGGCCCTGCCCACCGACCGGGTCAACGAGGTCCAACTGGCCGTCACCCCGGCCGGCCAACCCCGGCTGCTGATCCGGGCCAACTCGACCGTTTATACCGGGCTGGGCGGCGGCAAAGATTTCTTCTACGCCGCCTGCGACCAGAACTGCACCACCGCCGCCGGCTGGACGGTCACGTATCTCCTGTCCAACCATGGCACCAGCAGCTTCGACGTTTCTGACATCATCACCCCGCAGCGCTATTTTGCCCTGGACCCGCAGGGGCGGCCGCGCTTTGTTTACCAGGATAACAACTACTTCTACCGCGAGCCGGACCACCTGGGCGCTTACTACGTTTTTTGCGATACCAACTGCACCGACAGCGGCAACTGGTATGAAACCCTCATCACCATGCCCGCGCAGTACGATTACGAAGTGGTTAAATATCCCGCGCTGGCCTTTACCGGCGATGGCCGGCCGCGCATGGTGGCCTACCTGATCCCGCTGGGCGGCGGCGACGACGGCATCTACTACTTTGCCTGCGATGCCGGCGACTGCGGCGATGGGGTCAACTGGCAGCGGGTGGGGCTGTACGCCCGGGGTAACGGCACGTCGGCCTCATGGGATTTGGAACTGGACAGCGCCAACCGGCCCCGCTTTGCCTTTTACCAGGGTGAAAACATCAACGGCGGCGGTGGTTGGGAAAAGCTGCATTACATCTGGTGCAATGAGAACTGCCTGAATGTGGCTAACTGGGGCAATGCGGAGGTCGGGCTGCCCATGCGGAACGGCGAAAACCCTGATCTGGAGCTTGACAGCCAGGGCCGGCCGCAGATTGCCTATATCATGCAGGGCGGCGGCGGCTCCGGCTACTCCCGCTGCAGCGGCGCCTGCGAAACGCAGCAGCCGCAGTGGCAGCACAGGGTGCTGGATACGGCCACCAGCCTGGAAACCGATTACCCGGTGGCTATCCCGCCCACCTGCCAGACCGGCATGTGGGACAGCATCGCTCCGGTGCTGGCCCTTGACCCGGCCGGGCAGCCCCGCCTGGCCCACGATGCCGCTTACGATACCAACTGCCTGGTTGACGACAACCCCAACGATAATACGCCGCCCCGGTGGCAGTCCTGGCCGCTGCGCCGCTCGGTGCGGGTGGTCTTTACCACCTGGTAGCCCTCGTGTGGGCTAGAAGCATGCTACACCGTGCTACGAAGCATGCCACGCCGTGTCACGGAGCATGCCACGCCGTGTTACGGAGCATGCCACGCCGTGCCAAGGAGCATGCCACGCCGTGCCATGGAGCATGCCACGCCGTGTCACGGAGCATGCCACGCCGTGTCACGGAGCAT
>CAZDMM010000775.1:1761-3937 GCA_964505845.1 uncultured Caldilineaceae bacterium | reverse complement strand
GCACCTATTTTTCCCATTTACACCACCGCCGAGGCCCGGCAAACCATTCTCAAACGCGCGCCTGTCGGTGAGGTGACGCTGACTCCCACCCTGGCCAAAGGCATTGAGCGCGTTTTTGGCGAGGTGATTGACCTGGAAACCGCCGTAAGCCGGATTCTGGCCGAGGTGCGGCAGCGCGGCGACGTGGCCGTACTGGAGTGGAGCGAGCGGATTGACGGGGTGCGGCTGCCCGGTTTGCAGGTGGCCCAGGCCGAGATTGAGGCGGCTTACCAGAACATTCCCGCCGAGTTGCGTGACGCCCTGCATTTTTCCGCCGAGCGCATCCGGGCTTTTCACCAAAAACAACCCTCCTCCAGTTGGCTGGATTGGCGCAGCAGCGGCGGGGCGCTGGGGCAGATAGTGCGCCCGCTGGAGCGGGTGGGGGTGTATGCGCCCGGCGGCACCGCTTTTTACCCCAGCACTTTGCTGATGTGCGCCGTCACAGCGCGGGTGGCGGGGGTTGAACAAGTGATTGTCACTACCCCCAGCGGACGCGACCCGCAGGGAAAAGTGGCCCCGGTGCTTTTGGCCGCCGCTAAAGTGGCCGGGGTTGACGCCGTGTACCGCATCGGCGGGGCGCAGGCGGTGGGCGCGCTGGCCTACGGCACCGAGTCGCTGCCCAAAGTGGATAAAATCGTTGGGCCGGGGAGCATTTTTGTAACCCTGGCCAAGCGCCAGGTGTACGGCCAGGTGGATATTGACGGCCTGCCCGGCCCCACCGAAACCCTGGTGATTGCCGACGAGGGGGCCAAGCCCACCCTGGTGGCGGCGGATCTGTTGGCCCAGGCCGAGCACGACACCCTGGCCTCGGCTATTTTGGTTACGCCCAGCCGCCCTCTGGCTCAAGCGGTGCAGGTGGAGTTAGGCCACCAGTTGGAAAATCTGGCCCGCTCCGGCATCATCGTGGAGAGCCTGCAAAACCAGGGTGGGGCGGTGGTCTGCGCGGATTTGGTTGAAGCGGTTGAGTTGAGCAATCTGTATGCCCCGGAGCACCTGTGCCTGCACGTGCAGGAGCCGTGGTCTCTGGTGGGCCGGGTAAAAAATGCCGGCGGCATTTTTTTGGGCGAGCATGCCTATGAGGTGCTGGGCGATTATACCGCCGGTCCCACCCACGTGATGCCGACCATGGGCACGGCTCGCTTTGCCAGCCCGCTCAGCCTGCGTGATTTTACCAAAATTATAAGTGTGTTTGGGTTGGATGCCAGCGAAGCGGCTGCCATTAGTCGTCCCGCTCAAATTTTGGCCGAAGCCGAAGGACTGGATGCCCACGCCGCTGCGGTGAGGAGACGTTTATGAAAGTTCGTCAGGCTACATTAGATGACCGGGCTACCCTGCTGGCCCTGGTACGCGAATCGTTTGAGAAAGAGACAGAGGTGGCTCCCGGCGAATGGGCCAAAACAGAAGCAGCCGTGGAAACATTGCTGCGCGACCCGCAGGCGGGTGAGGCTCAATTGGTGTGCGATGAGCAAGGCGAGGCCATCGGCTATATGATTATCTGCCGTGGTTTTAGCCTGGATTACGGCGGCTACTTTACCTGGGTTGAAGAAACCTATCTGCGTAAAGCCGACCAGCGCCGCTTTCGCGACCAGAGGTTCTCACCTTGACCGCTGCCTTTAACCTGGACGCCCTCCTCCGGCCCAACCTGGCCCACCTCAAACCGTACACCCCGATTTTGCCCTTTGAGGTGCTGTCGCAGCAGTTGGGCCGCCGGCCGGATGAGATCATCAAGCTGGATGCTAATGAGAACCCTTACGGGCCTTCGCCCCTGGTGGCCCAGGCCCTGGCCAAAGCGCCCTATCTGCACATTTACCCCGACCCGGAAAGCCGGGAGCTGCGGGCCGCGCTGGCCAATTACACCGGTTTGCCCGCCGAATATTTGCTGGTGGGCAGCGGCGCGGACGAGCTGATTGATCTGGTCATGCGCCTGGTCATCAATCCCGGCGACAGCATCGTCAACTGCCCGCCCACCTTTGGCATGTACGCCTTTGATGCTGACGTTAACGGGGCCGAGGTCATTCCGGTCTGGCGGCGGCCCGATTTTTCGATTGGGGTGGAGAAGATTGAAGCCCTGTTTACCCCACCCCTGAGAGGGGAGGGGATTGAGGGGAGGGGTCGGACTCCGAAGTTAATTTTTATC
>CAZDMM010000775.1:0-1661 GCA_964505845.1 uncultured Caldilineaceae bacterium | reverse complement strand
CCTGAGAGGGGAGGGGATTGAGGGGAGGGGTCGGACTCCGAAGTTAATTTTTATCACCTCCCCCAACAACCCCGATGGCTCTTTACTACCCGACGACGCGTTGGAGCGATTATTGGCCCTGCCAACCCTGGTGGTGCTGGATGAAGCTTACGTGGAATTTTCCGCGGCCGGCAGCCGCATAGCCTGGGTGCAGCGTTACCCCAACCTGATTGTCTTGCGCACCTTTAGCAAGTGGGCCGGGCTGGCCGGGCTGCGAGTGGGCTACGGGGCGTTTCCCCTGCCCATCATCGAGCATTTGTGGAAAATCAAGCAGCCTTACAACGTGAACGTGGCCGGCCAACTAGCGGCCCAGGTTTCTCTGGGCGACCGCGCCCGGCTGCTGCAGCGAGTGGCCCAACTGGTGGAGCAGCGCGAAAAATTTTACGGCGTGCTGGCTCAATTTGATCGGCTGCGGGCCTATCCCAGCCAGGCCAATTTTATCCTGTGCCGGGTGCATGGACGCCCGGCAGCGGAGGTCAAACAGCAATTGGCGGCCCAGGGAATTTTGGTGCGCTATTATAATTCGCCCGGTTTGGCCGACTGCCTGCGCTTCAGCATCGGCACGCCGGCCCACATGGCTCGATTGGAGGCGGCATTGCAGCGGCTATGAGCTACAAACCTAAACTGCACCTGGATGCGCTTATCTTAGCTATTGATGACGTGCTGGTGGATGTCAGCGGCTCGTATCGGGAGGTGGTACGGCAGACGGTGCAGTTGTACCTGGAGCAGGCAGTCGGCTTGACCCCTGCCTCAGAGCCGTTGCTCACCGCCAATGAAGTCAAGTTATTACAAAAGGTGGGCCGCTTTACCGATTATTGGGATTTGGCCGCCGCTTTTGTGCTCTATTTTGTGGAGCTGCTGCCGCCGGTGGGCATCCCCACCTTCCCCTCTAAACTGCATGTGCCCAACCTGATCGCTTATCTGCAACTGGCCGGTGGGCGCTCCAAAGGGGGCCTGGACGATTTGCGGGAGCGCAAAAACATCGCGCAACTGGCCCGCATGGTGGCCTCCGCCGGGGGCGGCATGCCCGGGGCCAGCGAAGCCCTCTCTAAAAATAACCGCCACCTGCTGGTAGCCAGCGGCGATATTCTCAAAACCAACCTGGTCGGACGGATTTTTCAGGAATTGTACCTGGGGGCGGAGTTGTTTGAGCGCATTTACCAGCAGCCGGCGGTGCTGGTAAAGTCAAGCGGCTACATTGAGCACGAGTCGCCGCTGATTAAGCCCTCCGTGCTGACTCACCTCAAGCGCAAACTGAGCCTGGGGGTGGTTTCCAACCGCCCTCGCATTGAGGTGGAACGGCTGCTGCACGTGAATGAACTGGCCCAGCACTTTCAGGTGACGATTACCCTGGATGAGATCAACGCCGCCGGGGCCGCGCCTCTGCCCGACCCCTGGGCCTTGCTGGAAGCCGCCCGCCGCCTGCGCCCGACCCCCAGCCGCAGCGCCTACATTGGCGCCAACCCCAGCGATATGGCCGCCGCCCGCGCCGCCAACGCCCTGGTGCCCTTCACCTCCATCGCCTGCCTGGCCGGGGCGCACAATCAAGAGGCCATGCGGGCCGAGTTCGAGGCCGCGCGGGCGCAGATTATTCTGGGCCATCCCAATAATTTGAAGGAGTT
>CAZDMM010000774.1:0-3941 GCA_964505845.1 uncultured Caldilineaceae bacterium | reverse complement strand
CCGCCCTGCATGGTCAGGCAGCGAGCCTTATCCCAACTGGCAATATACTCCGTTGGGTCATAACCGGGAAAGTGGATATTTTCCGCCGGCATGCGCAAATCGGGCCGGATGCGGTTGAAACACAAGTCCATATCGGCTTTGGCAAAGCCCATGGGGAAATCCATGCCGGCTTCTTTGCCGTTGACCACCCACTCATCCATGCCCCAAAAATGGGCGTGCTTGAGGCTGAGTTCCAGCGCGTTGACCAGTCGCGCCACCAGCGGCAGTTGCTCGGTCGGCCCAATAGGGCCACAAATACCGGCCGGCTGCTCCGGGGTAGCCTGCCGCCAGGCGCTGATATATTCTAACGCTTCGGCCAGGTAAAAATCCTCCAGGGTATCGTAAAAGACAACCGTGAAACCGGGCCGGCTCAAGCCCAGCAAATCCTCGGCGCTCAGGCGGGCGGCGTCATCCAGAATTTCACGGTCAAGGGTGGTGTAATCCCACCACCCCGGCGCAATTTTGCTGATGGGTCGCATGGGGACTCCTTTTCTCAACAGTGGTATTGATTATCGCTGACCGCGGACCGGAGCCAAAGGCCCCCTATGGGCAGACCGGGGACGGGATTTTTTTCTTGTGGCGAAACTGAGTTTCGCCCGCAATCTCGTTCCCAAACTCCAGTTTGGGAACGAGAGTATACTTCGGCGGTCAGTAGTCAGCGGTCGGCGGTCGTTTTACGGCAACAACCTCTTGGCCGGCGTCCTGGGCCAGACATCGGCGCTGCGGAAACCTTCGGCGTAGGGTACGTTGCATTGATAGCCCCGCGTGCGGGCTACGACATCCATAAATTCCATGATGTCAATGTTGTCGTGGTCTTTGAGCCAGGTCAACTGGCTGTGATGACAGGCCAGCATGCGCCGCTTGATTTCAATGGCGGCGCTGATGTCCACGTACTCGCTGGGGTGAAAGCCCTTGCCGGCGATGGTATCCATGTAGTAAATCGGCGGCACGGCGGGATGGGCCGGGTGAGCCGTTTCAATATTAGGCAGGCTGGCGATAAAGCTGCAATCAACAACCAGGCTGCTGACCACCCGGTGGTCGGGGTGGTAATCATCCGGGGCGTGGGTGATGATAACGTCCGGCCTGGCCTGTCGAATGGCATCCACCACCGCCAGCCGGGTTTCCCGGTCATTAAAAATCAGTTCATCAGGAAAGCCCAGCCAGATAAACTCCGCCCCGATGACGTCAGCGGCGGCCCGCGCTTCGGCCTCCCGGATGCGGGCCAACTCCGGCGGCTTGATGACCATGTGCCCGGCCGTCCCATCGGTAGCCACCACCATCACCACCGCATGCCCCTCTTGCTGATAACGGGCCAACGTACCGGCGCACAAAATTTCCAAATCATCGGGGTGAGCGCCAATGGCAAAAATGCGCATAATCTATTCCTCGTCAATCACAGCCAATGTGGTGCGTGGTGCGTGGTGCGTTAAACGTTGAACGTTAAACGTTTAACCTGACACGTGACACCTGACACTTGACACTTGACACCTGACACCTGACGCCTGACATCTGACACCCCTACACCCTCACCACCTGCCCCGTTTCGATAGACTCCCTCGCGGCCAGGGAGGTCGCCACTGCCAGGCGGCCTTGTTCAGCCGTGCCTTTCGCGGGCCGGCGACTCTCTCGCACGCAGGCTACAAACTCGGCCACCTGGGCTTCGTAGCCATCGCCGCCAGGAGCGTCCAGGCGGCGCGGCTCTTTCCCCGCCTCGTAAACCATCAAACTGGTGCCAGAGCTTGTCCCGGTCTCTACCCCCGTGCCGCCGGCCCGGAAGGTGAACTCCACCGAGCCGCGCTCGCACAGCACCCACAAGGTCATGGTGAAGGGGTAGCCATCCGGCATCAGAATAGTGCCTTCGGCAAAGGCCTTGACCTCGCCGTAATCTACGGTGGTCAGGGCGTGATCCCAGCCGCCGAACATTCCTTTTTGGCCCCGTGCGTACACGGTTTGGGGCGTCCCAAACAGCCAGTTGAGCGTGTCCAGGTCATGCACCTGCAAATCCAGCACCGCGCCGCCGGTCCAGGCCGGGTTCTGAAACCAGTCGCCCCAGGCCGGCCGGGCCGACAGCCGCGAGGCGGTGGCGGAGAGGGGTTTACCCAAAGCGCCGCTGTGGACAAACTCCACCAGGGCCATATATTCCGGCCAAAAGCGCAGCACGTGGGCAATCATCAGCAGCCGGTTGTTCTCCTGCGCCGCCGCAAGCATGGCGTCACACTCGGCCACACTCAGCCCCATCGGCTTTTCCAAAAAAACGTGCTTGCCGGCCCTCAGCGCAGCGATGGTCGGGGCTTGATGCAAGTTGGTGGGTAAAGTATTGCTGATAAGGTCAACGCGCGGGTCGGTAGCCAGGGCCATATAATCGGTGACTGCCTCCGCCCCAATCTCCCCCGCCAGTTTAGCCGCCTTTTCGGCGGAACGAGAAGAGATCGCCACCACCTGCACATCCGGTAATTTAGCAAAGGCGCGAGCATGGGTGCCGCCCATAAACCCCGCGCCCAGAATGCCTACTTTGAGCATAGTGTGTCTCCTTAAGGTGGGTAATTGGTAATTAGAGATTGGAGATTAGAGATGGACAAAATTCTTTTGGAGGATTGGAAGGTTGGAAGGTTGGAGACTTACCGCCTGCCATTCTTCCAATCTTCCAGCCTTCCAATCTCCAATCTCCTTTTTTACGACAGCCCCAGCTTCTTGAGCGTCTCATAAGACACCTTCATCGAGCGGTGGACTTCTTCCAGCGAAGGCCAGGGTTCGCCGCTGAATTCAATTTCCACGCTGAAGGGGCCGCTGTAATTTTCCTTTTCAAAGCGTTGCAAAATCGCCCCAAAATCCAGCCGGCCTTCGCCCACGCCGGGGAAGTTCCACTCTCGTTTGCCGCCGGCGGTATCCTTCAAGTGGCAGTGGGCCAGGTAAGGGCCAAGCCCCACCAGGTCATCCACCGCCTCCACCCCACCGTAGAAAACGCAGTTGGCCGTATCATAGTTGATCTTCACATTATCACGGCCAATTTCCTGCATCAATGGGACCGACATCTGCCCCGATGCCATGATGTCGCCGTGGACTTCCAGGGCCAGCGTTATCCCACGCGCGGCGGCGTAATCGGCCAGCTCATGGATATGGCCCATAAAGGCGGTCTTGTTTTCATCCTCGCTGTAGTGGCCGCCAATGGCGGTACACATCAGGGTCAGGCCCAGTTTTTGGCACAAATCTACCGCCTTTTTGCCCAACTCCAGCCCCTCCGCCGAGGTCAAATCGGAGTGACCGCTCAAGGACGAAGCCTTCAAGCCCCAGCGCTCCAGCTTGGCCTGGATGCCGGCCAGCTCGGCGTCGCTGGCTTCCAGCGGGACGTGCTCCGTCCAGCCCCGCACCGCCGAGAGTTCCACATATTTGAACCCGGCCCGGCTGATGCCTTCCAGCGCCTCGTCCAAACTGTAGGTGTGATAACTGTTGGTGTGTCCGGCTAAAATGTTGTTCATCGGTTTGCCTCCCTAATTTTGATTGCATGGATTAAACTGTTGTTAAAGCTAAAACGTAAAACGTAAAGCGTAAAGTTCTCGAAGCACCGGTTTTTCCACACTAAATTCATTACATTTTACGCTTCACACTTCACACTTTACGTTTTTGTCTCCTTCGAAAATGGCTCGGTTCATGTCAATGCGAGCGTTAGCGAAGCAGTCTCCTACCCCGGAGGCGGAGATTGCTTCGGCCTACGGCCTCGCAATGACATTTTCATCATTGGTGGCGTACCGCAGATTCGTGAACACTCCTAACTCAACGGATACTGCCCATACTTTTTGGCGGCGGCGATGAAGGCTTCCAGGTTTTCCGGCGGGGTATCGCGGGGAACTTCGCAGCCGGGGCTGAGGATAAAACCGCCGTTCACGCCGCCAACCTCAATACAT
>CAZDMM010000773.1:0-3948 GCA_964505845.1 uncultured Caldilineaceae bacterium | reverse complement strand
CGACTACCTGGCGGAGTTGATCCTTGTCTGGCGCGTCAGCCCCGCTTTTTAACACCTGGCGAAAAGCATTCAGGGCGTGGGCATTTAAGCCAAGCTCCAGGTAAAGCGAGGCCAGCGGCAGCCAGTAACTTGGATCGCCACTTATTTCGATAGCCCGCTCGTATTCCGACAGGCCGGCCCACGTGTCACCACTCTTGACCTGGGCGTAGCCCAGGTAATAATGCAGAGCCGCTAGGCGGGGATGAGCACCCACCAGCGGTTCCAAAAGCGCGACAGCCTCAAACGCTCAACCTTGGTTAATCAAGCTGTCAGCCTGTTCAAAAATGGTCTCCAGGTCAATCGAGGGCCGGCGCTGCCATCTGACTCTATTGAGAAAAGATTTACTGTCCTTTTTGGATTTGTGCTTGCTCAAAACAGATATTCCCCATTAAATTAACAATTGGCCTGACCGGTTATTATATTAGCAGGAACTCAAACGGATAACAAACTGTAACGTACGGAGGCGGCTGTTCCCTTAGCTATCGGCTGGTTTAGATACTGCCGAAATTCAGATACTCCTTATGGACGAGCTCCTTTAGAAGTCCTTTAAGACCCGCAAAGCCCGCAGTGTCACCCACTTGCTGGGCCGTCCTTTGTGCTCTATGTCAATTCACATTTAGGACTTGATCACCTTATACCGTAGCCAGACCACCTCCCCTCGAGTTGCTCCAAGTGGGTCAACTTAAGGGGGATCACTCCTGCCGCTGAGGTCAAATCCGGTGCCTGGAAGAAGGAACTGGTAGTGACCCCGCCGACCAGGCTGGGCTGAATGAGCAGACTGATCTCGTCCACCAATCCGGCCCGGAGCAGAACGCCGTTGAGCGTCCCACCGCTGTCCACCCGAACCAAGCTAACCCCATGGCGAGTATTTAACTCCGCCAGGGCCGCTCGCAGATCAACCCGATTCTGGCCGGTCACCAGGTATTCGACCTGCTGCTGCTGAAGCTCATCCAGGTAGGTTTGGGGCGTGGCGCCAGAGCAGAGTACCAGGACATCGCGCCAGTAGGGTTGCCTGCGCCAGTACGGCCAGTTCTTTACCCGGCCCCGGCTGTCAACCACCACCAGCAGAGGACCTGCAGCCTGGTCAGGTTGTTCTGTAGAGGCGCTTCCATTCTCTTCGACTCCTTCCTGGGGAGCAGCGAGAAGGGTATTGCTGCTGGACAGGATGGCCTGGGCGGGCCAGGTGGCGGCCAGTCCATGATATTGACCGAGGTCCGGGGTGATCCAGTCCATTCGGCCATCGGCGCTAATAGCATTGTGAATGACAACATAAGGTAGCATAGCAGATAACCTTTACTAAAACAGTAGACATTATTCAAGCAGAGGGGTCATGGGATTGTATTTAAGATTGTCGAGCCATTTTTTCATTGGATTTTTTCCACCAGTAAACGATAAACGGCAGAGCAAAAGTCAGGAGGTAGTAGACATATACATCTAACTTGTAATACCCATCGACCGGTTTTAGGGCTTTGACAATAAACAAGTAATCAAATACGACGGCAATCACGGTCCAAACAACGGCCAAGATAAGATAGTGCCTGAAATTCTCACTCTTCACTTTTTTAAACAATACCCAGACTGTGATCATTACGCCGATGGGCATGATAACCCAGCCGAGGAGCGACAGAGGAAGGGCGAAGAAAAGGACAAAGCCCAAGATGTAGCCAATAAGCCAAAGAACGAATCCCCAGCCAAACGAATCTTTTACCAGTTGTTTGTTTATCATCCTAATTCCTCCGTTGAAACACCTACCATGGTAGATAACCTTTACAAAAACAGTGTTTTAAGTCGGTGCTGCCTCGGGCGGGGGCAGCCCGGCAATATGCTCAGCCTGCTGGCGGACCAAATCGCACAGTTCCCCCGGTTCGACCGCTACCGCCCAGCCGCCGTAGCTCAACACAATGCTGGCCGCCCAGTTCAGGTCGGGTACGGCAATGGCGACGACCACCGAGCCATCCGGCTGTTCCTCCAGCGTGTCCCAATGAGCCAGGTTATCCCGGGCGTTGTATTGGGTCATATCCGAGGCAATAAACGAGTTGGTACCTGCAATCAAGCCGCTGGTTATGCCCAGGATGATCGGCACAAGGTACCCGCCCGGAAACCCCTTGACTTGACTCAGATTTGAGACGATGCCGATCACGGTTACCAGTCCAAGATTGAACAAGAGGGTCAAGGCAAACTCTGACCAGAAAGATGTCGCGGCAGCAACAATCTGACCGGCCATGGCCTGCGGGCCACTGCGCATGAACCCCTCCGGCAACCAGTAATATCCGATGAGAAAAAAGGTGTTCGACAGTAACGTGTGCAGTCCGTAAAGCAGAGGATACGTTTGAAGACATGGTCAACAGCTTGGGGATAGGTGTCAGCCAAATCCGCCACTGGAGCATAATCTATCGGTTTCATCGTTTATCATCCTTGTCTTGAGTTTTAATCTCAAGGTCCAGCCGTTTCAGGTCCTGGATAAAGCGGTTGGGTTCGACGAGGTTAGCCTGTAGCCACAGACCGGGCTGCTTAATCGAGCCATCCAGGTACTGCAACAAGCAAGCTATCACCGGGATGGCGGTGAAATAAGAACCATCCGGGTGAGAAAGGGTTATTTCAACCTGTTTTGCTCGATTGTCTTGTTTACCCCTGGCTTCTAATTTCATCACCAGCCCATAGGGCGGTTTGGAAAACGTCGCCAGACTCCACTGCATCAATTTGGCCAGAGGCTTGATGGAGCACCGGGGAAATAGTTTGAGGGCCAGATAAGTCAACGGAAAAACCACATAATCTGTAACCCAGTTGAAACCGGCTATGTAAAATCCCGTCTCGTTCAGGTCTGGAAAAAGGACGGGGAGCGCCCGCAGTTCCTCCAGATACATCGGGACGCATTGTTGCCGGCCAAATTCGCCGCCAAAATCTATCGCCCTAAAATCTTTGGCGCTCAACATATTCACTTTGCGCCACTCCCTATCTTTGTAGAAAAGGAGCGGAGCATCAACCACCTGTTCCACAAATTCAATCCGGGTTGACTCGGAAATCTGATAATGGCGAAAGTTCACTTTCATCACACTGCCGACGATGACTTGGTCCATTTGGTCGAAATATTGACCGGCATAGCGCATGAGCGCGGCCGGTACGCCGGGATGAAAGCCACCGCCGCTGATAAAGCAGCGCCCGGCATTTTTAATCACCTCGGCTAAGGGCTGCAAGGTGGCATAGACCTGAGGACCAAAGTGAATATCCAGATAATCACACCCTGCATCCAGGGCAGTTGTGGCTACCTCTTTGGTATATTGAGCGGTACTGGAAGCGACCACCACGAAGTCAACACCGCTGAGGGCCCGTCTTAAACTGGTCACATCCGCAGCATCGGCCCATCTGCTCTCGACCCGGTTACCCCCGAAAAGATGGTTGAAGTGGACCGCCGCTGCCTGAGCCTTTTCCAAATTTCTCCCCGCTATCACCAGGCAAAGGTTGGTTTCTTGGAGTAGTAACTCGGCTACAATCCGGCCGACATTGCCATATCCACCCAGGATGAGAAAAGTTTTGTGGTTCATCTCTAACCAAATATTCTCGCTTGTTTCGGCTGCTTTACCTGAGGGTGAGAAACAACAAAAAACGCCGCCCGATGTAACGAGGCGGCATGCTTAAAGTAGCAAAGAGGGGAGGTGATTCTTGCCCCTGACTCGGGCGTCCCCCTAGATTCGCTATTTAATTATGAACATTATACCACTAGACGGGGCAGAGTTCAATAATCTGATCAATCCCAAATCAGTGGCCTATCGTTGCCTGGATGCCTACGTCAATCCATAGCGACGGGCAATATTGGCCGCCTGAGTCCGGTTTTCGGCTTGCAATTTACCCATGATATTCGAGGCATGGGTTTTAACTGTGCCCTCGGTAATGATTAACCTTTCGGCAATT
>CAZDMM010000772.1:0-3948 GCA_964505845.1 uncultured Caldilineaceae bacterium | reverse complement strand
GGCTGGTGCCGCTGCCTCGCGCTACAAAGGGCACTGCCGCCCGGTGGCACAATTTGACCGTTTCGATGACCTCCTGGGCCGTTTCTGGCAAAACCACCGCCCGCGGCCTGGCCCGGAAGGCAGTTAAGGCATCCGATTCATAAGGGGCTATCTGGGCCGGCTGGGCCAACAAACGCTGGGGAGGGTAAATTTTGGCCAGCGCCGCCAAAAACGCTTGAGCATCCATTGCTGCCTCCATCAACTTTTATAATTTGGGCCTACGCCTGAAGAAGTGGCATTATTATACACCGGGGGCTATGGGTTTTAAAAGTTGGGGGCCAAAATAGTTTAGAATGAGCAATGTCAGTATAATGACCAATCTCCAATCTCAACTTTAGGGGGAAATGATGACAAACCTGGAACGAGCCGGTCAAAAAATTACGGCGGCTTTGTTGGTTTCACAGAGTCTTTTTTCTGCTTCGGTGATTATGGTTTTTACCATTAGCTCCATCATTATGGTGGAGTTGATGGGGGGTAATAACCAGTGGGCGGGCGTGCCTTCTACCATTATCATGGGCGGCGCGGCGGCGGTGGCCTATCCAATTGGCTGGCTGATGGACAAAACCGGGCGGCGGGTCGGTCTGTCGGTGGGCCAACTGCTTGGAATTGTGGGGGCGCTGCTGGCGGGTTTTGGGGTGATTCAAGCCTCTCTGCTGCTTTTTTTGGCGGGGATTTTCTGCATCGGCCTGGCCAAAGGGGTGAATGATTTGGGCCGTTATGCCGCCGGTGAAGCCAACGTCATCGGCAAACGGGCCAGGGCTATTAGCCTGGTGGTGTTGGGCAGCACGGTCGGCTCGGTTACGGGGCCAACCTTGATCAAATGGAGCGGGTTGTGGGCCAAAAGTTATGGTTTGCCGGAGTTGAGCGGCCCCTGGTTTGCCTCGGTGATCTTTCTCATGTTAGCCTTGATAGTGGTAACTCTGTTTCTGCGGCCCGATCCCATGCAGATAGCCCGGCAGTTGGCTGCTCTGCAGCCCGCGCCGGCTTCACCCCAACCGCAGGGAGGGCGCAGTTTTCAAGAAATCCTGTTGACCGAGTCGCGGGCCAAGCTGGCTGTCAGCGCCATGGTCTTTGGCCAGATGACTATGACCATGGTGATGACGGTGACGCCGGTGCATATGCACGGCCATCAGCATGAACTGGGCGATATTTCGTGGGTCATCATGGGCCATACGCTGGGGATGTTTGGCCTGTCCTTTCTGGTCGGCTGGTTGGTAGACCGGCTGGGACGCGTCAAAATGATTACGGTAGGCGGCCTTGTTTTGATAGTAGCCTGCGTGCTGGCCCCACTCTCCACCGAAACGCTGTGGCTGGCCCTGGCCCTGTTTTTGCTGGGCCTGGGCTGGAGCGCCTGTTTTGTGGCCGGCTCCACTCTGCTGGCCGATGTTTTACGCGCCCATGAAAAAGGGCGGGTGCAGGGTTCGGCGGATGCGCTGGTTAACATCGCTGCCGGAACGGGCGGCCTGAGCAGCGGCTTTATTTTCAATGCCCTGGGCTTTACTACCATGAGCGGGATTGGTCTCATCATCGCCTTAATTCCCCTGCTGTTGGTGATCCTGCTGCGCACCACCCGCACCGAACTGCCGGCCGAGAGCGCCATCTAAGGGAGTAGGGAGTAAGGAGTAAGCATTCTCTACTTCATCCTTCATCCTTCATATTTCATACTTCCTATTCCCTACTTCCTCCTTCTTTCTTGCGCAGCAGCTCCGTGCCCATTACCAAAATGAGCGAGAACAGACCCAGCACCAGGGCGGCGCTGTACGCGCCCACGTACTGCCGCTCGTCGAGAGCGCGGAAGATGTAGAGGGTAGCGGTTTCGGTGCTGCCCTGTAAGCCGCCCCCAATGACCAGCACGGCGCCAAATTCCCCCAAAGCGCGGGCAAAGGTGAGAATGACGCCGTAAATAAACCCCCAGCGCAGGGCCGGAAATGTGACCAGCCAGAAGGTCTGCCAGCCGCTGGCCCCCAGGGTGGCGGCCGCCTGCTCTTGCCTGACCCCAAAGGCGGCCAACACGGGGATGAGTTCGCGGATCATAAAGGGCATGCTGACAAACAACGTCGCCAAAATGATGCCCGGCAGGGCAAAAGCAATTTTGATGTTGAAGGTTGCCAGGAGCGGGCCGAGCAGGCCGTTGCGCCCAAAAAGCAGCAGCAGCATATAACCTACCACCACCGGCGAGATGGCAAAGGGCATGTCAATCAGGCCGTTAAACAACTCCCGGCCCGGAAAGCGCTGCCGCACCATCACCCAGGCCACGCTGGTTCCAAAAATCGCGTGGATGGCGACCACCAGCAGGCTGACTAACAGCGTCCGCCCAAAACTGGCCTGCACCTCCGGCTGGCTCAGGGCGACCAGTACCGCCCCCAACCCTTCTTCAAAAGCCCCGGCCGCCAGCCCCGCCAGCGGCGCGATAATCAAAAAGCCAACGTAAGCCATCACAATGGTGATGAGCAGCCGCCGCCTCCACCGGCCATGTTGAACGACCGGCGCTGCGGCTAAAGGGGTCGAAATACTATTCATAATTTACCTCTTCTGCCTGCGCCGCTGCAACCAACTGACCAGGAGGGTCAGGCTAAAACCGATAGCCAGCATCACCAGCGATACGGCGCTGGCGCCCATGCGGTTTTCCGACTCGACTTCACCGAAAACGTATACCGCTGCGGTTTGGGAGTAGAACGGGATATTCCCGGCCACAATCACAATGGAGCCAAACTCGCCGATGGCGCGGGCAAAGCTCAACAAGGCCCCGCTGACTAAAGGCAGAGCCAGCGCCGGCAAGATGACTCGCCGGAAGATGGTCCACGGCCCGGCCCCCAATGTGGCGGCGGCGTACTCCTGCTGCTTATCCAACCCGGCCAGCACCGGCTGAACCGCCCGCACCACAAAAGGAAAGGTGATAAACAGCAGCGCCAGGATAATACCCGGCGGGGCAAAGATGATGCTGATGCCCCATTGCCGCTCCAGCCAGGCCCCGACAGCCTGCTGCGGGCCATACAAAACCACCAGCATCACCCCCGTTACCAGGGTGGGGATGGCCAGGGGCAAATCAATGCTCGCGTTGAACAACGTTTTGCCGGTAAAGTCGTACCGCACCAGCACATAAGCCGTCAGCGCGCCCATCACCGTATTGATGACTACCATCACCGCCGCCGTCCAGAGGGTCAGCATCAAGGCGTGCCAGGCCACCGGCATAGTTACGGCGCGCCATAAGCCGCCCAACCCCTCGCGCAGGCCATCCTGGGCAATGACAACCAGTGGGATGATGAGCATGAGGGTCAGATAGGCCAGGGCCACGCTGCGCACCCACGGAAAGGATGAAGGCTGAGGGATGAAGGCTGAAAATTTCCGTCTTCCGCCTTCCGCCTTCATATTTGGTAAGACGCTCACTGTGCTAATCCTTGCACTTGACTTATGACTTGATTATAAATGCCGTTTTCGCCAAAGAAGTCGGGGGTGGCTTTGGCCCAGCCGCCAAACTCCTCAATGGTGAATAAATCTTCCACCGCCGGGTAGCGATCGGCCGTAGCTTTGGCTACCTCCGGGTCCACCGAGCGCAAGCCGTATTCGGCAAAGATTTCTTGGGCTGGCCGGGTGAAGAGAAAATTTACAAACGCTTCGGCTACCGGGCGTGTGCCATGCTTATCGGCGTAGCTGTCCACCACCGCCGCCGGGTTCTCAATCAAAATGGTGGAGCGAGGGATAATCATCTCGTAATCCTGACCGCCCTTCTGCCCTACCAAAATCTCATTCTCATAGGTGATGATGACTTGGCCGATGCCTTTTTCGTAAGTGGTGATGCTTTCGCGCGCCCCTTTGTCCATCACCTTGACATTCTTAAGCACGGCCAGCAAAAAAGCCTGGGCTGCGGCCTCATCGCCTTTGGGGACGCCGGCCACAAAACCGCGCCGG
>CAZDMM010000771.1:0-3954 GCA_964505845.1 uncultured Caldilineaceae bacterium | reverse complement strand
CCTTCAAACCCCTCAGCTTTTTGCGCCTGGTTGACCAGCTCCTGCACCAATACTTAAATCGCTACCGCCACTTAGCCCAAACCCTGGCCGACAATTTAGATAGACTCCGCGTCCACCTGCATGCAACGGCCAGTTTTTTGGTGGACGACTCAGGCCGGGTGATGACCGCGGCCGGGACACTCCCGGAACCGGTTTTGGAGTCATTAGCTCAACTGCTCGTTCAATGGCATCAAGATACGGGCGCCGCTGCCGGCCAGCCGGAAAACCTGTTGGCCGACCCGTCAACCGAGGCCGCTTCTGGAATATATTATGCCGCCATCACCGAAAATCTTTTTTTAGCGGTCGTGGCCTCGTCATCCCCTCACGCGCCCCAACCGCCCGGCCAAATTTGGCTGCTACTCAAGCAGGTAGCCGCCGATATTCGGAAAGCCTTTAAGCTTTACATCGGCGTTACTACCGGCATGCTCACCCTTAACCAGCCAACCATCAGCTACCATTTTATCTCGTATGAGTTGATAGCGCCGCTTTTGGCGGCCCCGGCCTCAAAGTTGCCCTCAAACGATGAGGACGAAGTGACCATCAACTGGCAGATTATCAGCCGGGAGTCGGGCGTGCTCAACCGCCTGCACGAGTTTTGCCGGATCACCAAGCCATAAAAATTGCCGGCACGGTTATCCCCGGCCGGCAATTTGTTATTTTGGCTTTGGTTTTGGCTGCTTTAATCCGTTGCCGCAGCCGTTTCTGACTGGGCCAGCCGTCGCCCAGTATTGACCTCTCTGGTTGACAGCCCTTCATACATAAAGGCAAAAATTCCCGGAATAACTTCGGGGGCAAACTGGGTAATATGGATCAAAAGGCTGGCTGCACCCACCACAACCTCAAAGTTAGCGGCTCTGGGCAAATCGGCAAAGGTCAGGTCCAGGGTTAGTTTAACAGCCGCCTGAAACAGGCCCACCCCCCCCGGCGCGCCGGGCACGGTTAAACCCAGGGCCACGGCCGGCAGCATTAACACCGGGGCTTGCCAGGGCAGCGGCGAGCCAAAGTCAAACGCCAGCAGAGCCAGCCAAAAAGATACCGGGATGCAGACCCAGGTTAAAATATTCCAAAAAGTAACCATGCCCAACAAACGGGGGTTTCTGAGAATGGCCAGGCCCTCGCTAAAGCTGTCTAACAGGCTTACAACCTTGTGCGCCAACTGCTGAGGCAAAAACTTATTAATCAGCGCGTCGGCCCAATGCCGCTTGACCATAAAAATAATCAAGCCCCCCATCACCCCCAGGTAAAACACGGCGCCCAAAAGGCCGATCAGTTGCAGCCGCTCGTTGTGTACCCCCAAACCGATGACCGCCAACAAAACCAGCAAAACGGTTAGCCCATCAAAAATACGCTCAATCACCAGGGTGGCAAAAATACCGGTTGAAGACAGCCCGGTGGAGCGACCCAGTACGTAAGCCCGCAAAAACTCACCGGCCCGCGCCGGCAGCACCGTGTTGCCGGTGATGCCAATGACAAAGGCTCGAAAGGCGGGCCAGAATTTTACCTGACCCAGCGGTTTGAGCAGCCACTGCCAGCGAATGGTACGGAAGTACATGTGCAGCATCACCAACAGCATGGAGAGCAGCAGCATCCGGTAATCGGCGCCGGCTATCGCTTTGATCACTTCGGCCAGGCTAATATCGGCAAAAACAAAATCCAAGAAAAAGAGGCTGATCCCCAGATTCAGCCCCAAATTCTGCCAGCGCAGCGGCAGACGATTGACCAGGCTCAATGCGCCCGCTGCTGCAAAAATGCCCATGTAAACCACATAGATCCAATGCGGAAATTGGGCGTAGCGATAGCCAAAAAAACCGGCTATCGCCAGAATAAAAAGACCCCGAATCAGATTCGCATGCCGGGCAAGTCCTGTTTTCATCAAATAAATCTACTTTCCTGTTATTTTACCGGTTTTGAAAATCAAAATTGATAATCTGCCAGCCCACCCACTTCTACCGGCTGGATGGAAACCGGCGCCAGATAATTATTGGCCTCGGCCGGCTGCTGGGGGGCTGCTTCCCTCTCGCCGGGTTTTTGGGTCAGGCAGACCAGGCTGCTGCCCAGCGGCAGCCCCCTGCCCCGACCCAGCCAGGCCGTTTCCAGGCTGCGCAGGCCCAAAAGTAAGGTGTTAAGCCAGCCCGGCAGGGCCTGCACATCATCCGCAGCAATATGAAACCAGCGCGCCAGCAAACGTTCAGCCACAAAAAGGGGCAGCAAAAGGGTATTGGTATAAGAAAAAACCCCGCCGGCAAAACCAATCTGGGTAAGCTTATCTTTGATAACCGGCAAGGTGTAACGCTGGCGAGCGTAATAAATCTCATCGTGGGTGCTCCACAGGCTGGGTAAGGCCGAGTCGGTCACCAGCAGCCAGCCGCCCGGTTTGAGCACCCGGTACGCTTCGCGGATGGCCTGATCGTCGTTGACCACCCAACGATGGTACAAAACATCAAAGAGTGTGACCACGTCAAAAGCGCCGTCAGGATAAGGCAAGGCTAAACTGGAAGCCTGGGCCAGGCCGTGCAAATCTCGCCGGCGAGCATGCTCCAGCGCCACCGCGCTCAAGTCAATGCCGACGCCCTGCCCCCACCGGGACAGATAAGCCAGGTTGCCGCCCGTGCCGCAGCCAATATCCAAAATGCGCGGGCGCTGCTTGAACTTAACCCATCCATCCAGCAAGGTCAAGGCCAGTTGGCGGCGTCCCACAAACCACCAGTGGGAATCTTCCACCTGAAACATCCGCTCGTATTCTGGGCGTTCCATGCGACCTCAACTTGTGGCTGCTGCATGGGCCTGCTGCACCGTCCCGGCAATGTAGCGGATTTGGCGCTCGGTCAGCGAGGAGGCTGACGGGAGATAAAACCCGCGCTGGCACAACATTTCGGCCACCGGGTAGCGCTGGCCCTGGAAGGATTCGTAATAGATAGGTTGTAGATGCATGGGGATGAAGAAGGTGCGCGTTTCGATGCCGTGTTTGGCCAGGTAAGCCCGCAGTTGGTCGCGGGTCATGCCAAATTCATCCTCTACCAAAATGGAGTACATCCAGAAGACGTTTTTGGCCCAGCTCGCTTCGGGCGGGGTGACGAGTCCCGGAATATCTTTGAGCAGGTCGGTGTAGAGCGCAGCGTTGCGGCGGCGTGCTTCCACAAACTCGTTCAGTTTTTCGGTTTGCGCAACGCCCACCGCCGCTTGCAGATTGGTCATCCGGTAATTAAAACCGATGAATTTGTGCCAGAAGTGGCGCTCGGTGGAGAAGGCGTGGTCTCGCAAGTTGTGGCACAAGGCCGCAAATTGGGCGTCGTTGGTGGTGATCATGCCGCCTTCGCCGGTGGTGATGATTTTGTTAGCGTAAAAACTAAAGGCCCCGGCATGGCCCAGCCCGCCGGCTCGACGCCCCTTGTACTCGGCCCCGTGCGCTTCGGCGGCGTCTTCCAGCACAAAGAGGCCGTGCTGCTGCGCCAATTCCATGAGCGGGGCCATATGCACCGGGTGGCCGTAGGTATGCACCGGGATGATGGCTTTGGTGCGCGGCGTGATCTTATCGGCCACCTGCTCCACATCCATGTTCCAGGTACACGGCTCCGAGTCAACCAGCACCGGCGTGGCCCCGGCATAGGTGACGGCGTTGATGGTGGCAATCATGGTAAAGGTGGGCAGGATGACTTCGTCGCCCGGCGCCAGGCCCAACGCCGCCAGGCCCAGATGCAAGGCCACCGTACCGTTGGCGCAGGCTACCCCATATTTGCAATGACATTCCGCCGCAAATTTGTCTTCAAAGACCGGGATATATTTGCCCGCCGAGGAAATCCAGTTGGAGTCCACGCAATCTTTGAGGTACTCCAACTCTTTGCCGGTCATGGTCGGCTCACACACGGGAATGATTTTACTGCTAAGGTCTATCTCAGAGACAGGGATACGCTTGAT
>CAZDMM010000770.1:2065-3959 GCA_964505845.1 uncultured Caldilineaceae bacterium | reverse complement strand
GGGTGGTTCCCCGTTATCGCTATCTTGAATTGCTGGAAAGGTATGAACTCCTGCGGCAGCGCCTGGAAGAAGCCGAAAAAAAGATCCAAAAGATGCGGACCTCGGTGCTGATGGATAAAGTGCCTGAGCAGGAAGCCCAAAAGGTTTTAGACCTATGGGAAGGTATGCTGCAAGATACTCTCAAGGTGCAGGCTGACTGGATGCGGGCCTGGACCGCCAGCAGCGACAAAAAAGCTGCGCCGACAGAGACGAGCCAATCGGAGACCGGCGCCGAAGCATCCGACCCAGACAAAGATAAAAAGTAAATAACGCAATTCACCAGTTGTGATAGGAGGTAAAATGGCTGTAAAGAAGCTAAATCGAGGTGTGGCTATTGTGGGGGCAGGCATGAGCCAGTTTGGCGCCTTCCCAGGGAAGGCCACCCGAGACCTGTTTGTGGAAGCTTTTCAAGAAATGTCGGCCTCGGTTGATAAAGGGTTTGACCCTGGCGATATTGAAGCAGTTTATGTAGGCAACTACAGCAGCGACTTATTTGAGGGCCAGGGGCATACCGCCCCCCTCATGACCGACGCGGTGGGCCTGACCCCCATCCCGGCCACCCGCTGTGAAGATGCCTGCGCCAGCGGCAGCGCCGCCCTTCGGGCCGGTATGTTTGCCATAGCTTCTGGCATGTATGATGTGGTGCTGGTGGGGGGCATTGAAAAGATGACCGACCTGCCTACCGAGCGCGTCACTGATACCCTGGCTACAGCCGCCGATGCTCTGTATGACGTTCCGGCCGGATTTACTTTTCCCGGTTTGTATGCTGCCATCGCCACCGCTTATATGGACCGTTACGGTGCTACGCCGGAGTCGTTTATGAAAGTCGGCCTTAAAAATCATGAAAATGGCGCGCTGAACCCCAAAGCCCAATTTGGGCAGCGCATTGCCGATTTGATGGATCGCCAGAAAAAGAACGCCGAGAAAAAAGGCCGGCCCATCCCTACCTGGCAAAACGAGATGGACTTTTTGCATGACGACAAGGCCAACCTGGTCATCGCCTGGCCGATGCGGTTGTATGACTGCTCGCCCGTCTCCGACGGTGCGGCCACTATTCTGCTGGTAGCCGAAGACTTGGTCAAAAACTTTACCGATAAGCCGATCCATATCATCGGTTCTGGCCAGGCCAGTGATGCTCCACTGCGCTACCGCTCGGAACTCACTGCCCTCAACGCCGCCCGCACGGCGGCTCAAAAAGCCTATGCCATGGCCGGGGTGACGCCTCAAGACATCAAAGTAGCCGAAGTTCATGACTGCTTCACCATTGCGGAGATTGTAGCGACGGAAGATTTGGGCTTCTTTAGGCCAGGCCAGGGCTTTGCGGCAGCAGAAGAGGGCGTTACCTCCTGGCAGGGACCTCGGCCTATTAACACTTCCGGTGGGCTTAAGTCTAAAGGCCACCCGGTAGGCGCTTCGGGTGCGGGCCAGGTGGTTGAAATCTGGAAGCAACTGCGCGGCGAAGCAGGCGCTCGGCAGTTGCCGGGCGACCTCAACTTGGGGTTGACCCATAATGTGGGCGGCACCGGCGAAACCGCTATTGTGCATATTTACGAGAGGAGATAACGCATGCCTACCGAAACTGTGGCCCCTCCCTTTACTGCGGTTGAATTTTATCAATACCTGGCGCAGCATAAACTGGTTGGTTCTCGTAACCTCACCAGCGGCAACCTGTATGTGCCGCCGCGTCCCATGTGCCCGGTAACTCATACTACGGACATGGAATTGGTCGAAGTATCCGGCAAAGGCAAACTGGTGGCTTTTTCGGTTATCACCATCGCCCCAACCGCCATGATTGAAGCCGGTTACAACCGCAACAATCCCTACTGCGCCGGGGTGGTAGAACTGGACGAAGGCC
>CAZDMM010000770.1:0-2055 GCA_964505845.1 uncultured Caldilineaceae bacterium | reverse complement strand
AGACGTGGCCCATCCAGAAAATATCAAGCTGGGTATGCCCCTCAAAGCGGCCTTTGTAGAGCGGGGCGAAGGCGACAAACGGCGCACCTATCTGGCTTTTGAACCGGCTTAAGATTCCGCCGGCCAATTCTTGATACTTTTTATCTCCAGCCCTCTCGTTTGCCGAGAGGGCTGGATGGTGTATAGTGTGGGTTATTATGTGTACTGCTTAGAAACCCGGTTTTTGATGACTAAAAGTATTGTTTCTTGCCCAGAGAAACGCTTTAAGATTTAAAAACCGGGTTTCTCCATAGGGAAAAATAAATTAGTCAAGGAGGAGTAAACATACCATGTCAAATTTACCTGAGGGAGTTCAAGTTTTAAAAACTATCACCCCCGAATTTGCCCAGGTGTTGACTCCTGAGGCGCTGGGCTTTTTGGCTACCTTGCAGCGCCACTTTAACCCCACCCGCGAAGCCCTGCTGCAAAAACGGGTCGAGCGCCAAAAAGAGCTGGACGCCGGCATTTTGCCCGATTTTCCGCCGGCCGGCCCGGCCAAAGGGGAGTGGCGGGTTGCTCCCACCCCGGCCGACCTGCAAAAACGCTGGGTTGAAATTACCGGCCCCACCGAACGGAAGATGATGGTGAACGCCCTCAACTCCGGGGCCAGCGTTTTTATGGCCGATTGTGAGGACGCCCTTTCTCCTACCTGGGATAACGCCGTGCAAGGCCAAATCAACTTGATGAACGCCATTCGCCGCCAGATTGATTTTGTCAGCCCGGAGGGTAAAGCCTACAAGCTCAATGAGCAGGTGGCTACCCTGCTGGTGCGGCCGCGTGGCTGGCATCTCATCGAAAAGAATGTGCTGGTAGATGGCCAACCCATGTCGGGCAGCCTCTTTGATTTTGGTCTCTACTTTTTCCACAACGCGTATGAGCTGCTCAAGCGCGGCAGCGGCCCTTATTTTTACCTGCCCAAGCTGGAAAGCCACCTGGAAGCCCGCTTGTGGAATGATGTCTTCAACCTGGCCCAGGACACGTTGGGCATCCCGCACGGTACCATCAGGGCCACCGTGCTGATTGAGACCATTATGGCCGCCTTTGAGATGGAAGAAATCCTATATGAACTGCGCGACCACATGTCGGGCCTTAATGCGGGGCGCTGGGATTATATTTTTAGCGTGATTAAAAAATTCCGCCGCCGGGCCGAATTCATGCTGCCCGACCGGGCGCAGGTGACGATGACCGTGCCTTTTATGCGGGCTTACACCGAACTTTTGGTGCGCTCCTGTCACAAGCACGGAGCGCACGCTATCGGCGGGATGGCCGCCTTTATCCCCAGCCGGAAAGACCCCGAAGTCAACGAGAAAGCTCTCTCCAAAGTGCGGGAGGATAAAGAGCGGGAATCGGGCGATGGCTTTGATGGTACATGGGTGGCTCACCCGGATTTGGTGCCCACTGCCTGGGAAGTGTTTGAACGCAAATTGGGCGATAAACCGCACCAAAAGGATCGTCTGCGGGAAGATGTGCAAGTAGCGGCCAAAGATATCGCCAACATTCATGTGCCGGGCGGCCAGATTACCGAGGCCGGGGTGCGTTTGAATATCAACGTGGCCTTGCAATACCTTAACGCCTGGTTGGATGGAAACGGTGCGGCAGCAATCTACAACCTCATGGAAGACACCGCCACCGCCGAAATCTCCCGCGCCCAGTTGTGGCAGTGGATTTGCCACGGGGCTAAATTAGATGATGGCCGGCCCGTCACCCGGCAGATGTACGAGCAGTTCCGCAACGAAGAACTAGCTAAGTTGGGCGGCATCGGTGCGGCCCATTATAAAGAAGCCACCGAAATTATGGATAAACTGGTGCTGAACGACGAGTTTATCGAGTTTCTCACTTACGTGGCTTATCCGCATTTGAGTTGAAGTGATTGTCATACTAAAAAGGCCCGGTGTGCAGCCGGGCCTTTTTATTTACGCTTGTAACTTTTCTGTAACTCCGCTGTGTTAGAATGAAACTATACTAGTTCTTAGTCAAGAAACTATTGTCGGGTAAAGGTGACGTAACTTGATTCTG
>CAZDMM010000769.1:0-3960 GCA_964505845.1 uncultured Caldilineaceae bacterium | reverse complement strand
GATAACCCGACGCAGACAAGCGGTAAACTGGAGGTTCTCTATGAAATCCCGTACCTGGCCCACGCCAGCATGGAACCCATGAACTGTGTGGCTAATATGGGCTGGAGTGGCGGCGAGGTCTGGGCGCCCACCCAAAACCCGCAAGGGGCCTCTTCTCAATTACCTGGGGGGCGGATTCTGCGCTATCTAAACCGAACTCTAGGGGTATCTTTAGACTTACTTAAAGTCAATGTTACCCTGATGGGCGGGGGATTTGGACGGCGTCTGGAGGTAGATTATGTGAGTGAGGCTGTACAGGTTTCTCAAGCTGTTGGGGCGCCGGTACAGGTAGTCTGGACACGGGAGGACGATATTCAGCACGATTTTTATCATCCGCTGAGTTATCATTATGTTAGCGCCAACCTTGAGGCAACGGCCGAAATGAAGCAGCAAAGCTATTATGGCCCTGCTGAGGTTAGAACCGGAGCCTGGCGGTCGGTGGAGAATTTTACCCAGGCTTTTGTGCAAGAATGTTTTGTTGACGAACTGGGCACCGCTTTAGGCCGAGACCCGTATGAACTGCGCCTTGAACGAACCAACGAGCCGCGCCTTAAAGCGGTTCTGGAATTGGCGGCCAACAAAGCCAATTGGGGCAGCCCCTTGCCGGAGGGGTGGGGGCGTGGTATTGCCTGTTATGCAACCTGGGGTAAAAGCCCTACGGCAGAAGTGGTCGAGATCTCCGTTGCCAATGACGGTAAAATACGGGTCCAGCGGGTGGTCTGCGCGATTGATTGTGGAATCGTGGTTAATCCCGATATGGTCAAAGCGCAGGTGGAAGGCGGGATTGCTTTTGCCCTGTCGGCGGCCTTAAAGGGTAAAATCACGTTGGAAAAAGGGCGCGTGCAGCAGAGCAATTTCCATGATTATCCCGTCTTATTGATCAATGAAATGCCTGCCGTTGAGGTGTATATTGTACCCAGCAATGAATCACCAACAGGGGTTGGTGAAATGAGCGGCCCCCCGCTGACTCCGGCGCTGGCCAATGCGGTATTTGCCGCCACCGGCAAACGCATTCGGCGTATTCCTATTCAGCCGGCGGATTTACAGGGGGCTTAACCGGACTCTGCTTGAGGTAGCGCTGCGCCAAAATTTGCACGATGCGCGGCGCTGCCTGGCCCTCTCCAAAGATAGGGGGATGCTCCACGGGTGGGGCAAAGCTGGCCCAGGCTTTAAGCACTTCCTCCGGCCTGACGCCCACCAATTTGTTCCACCCGGTTTCTAGTGTTTCCAGCCACTCCGTTTCATCCCGCAGCGTTAAACAGGGGACGCCTAAAAAATAGGCCTCGCGTTGGACTCCCCCGGAGTCGGTGGCAATCAGGCGGGCATTTTCTTCCAGGGTGATGATATCAAAATAACCTACAGGCTCTATCAACTTGATATGAGGCCGTAGCGGGATCTTTAGTTGATCCAGTATTTTGCAGGTGCGTGGGTGGGCCGGGAATACAATGGTTTCTGAAACACGATTAAAGCTTTCTATAATTTGCCTGAATCGAACCGGGTCGTCGGTGTTGGCGGCCCGATGAATGGTGGCCAGGGCATACTTTTTTTGTTCTATCTCTAACCGCCTGAGGATATTTGATTTACGTTGAGCCATGGAGCGGTTTTGAAGCAGGGCATCGAGCATGACGTCACCCACCCAATGAACCGACCCGGTAATGCCTTCGGCGGCCAAATTTTGCAGCGCCCGGCGGCTGGCGCAAAAATGCAGGTCGGCCAGGTGATCCGCGGCCAGGCGGTTAATCTCTTCGGGCATACGCCGGTCAAAACTGCGTTCACCTGCTTCGATGTGGGCCAGCGGGATGTGGAGCTTGGCGGCTGCCAGGGCGCCGGCCAGGGTTGAATTGGTATCGCCGCGCACTATCACCAGGTCAGGCCGTTCCTGGAGCAGCACTTCTTCCAGCCGAATTAATATTTCGGCGGTTTGTTGGCCGTGCCGGCCAGAGCCAACCTCCAGGTTATAATCGGGGGGGGAGATGTCCAGGTCATCAAAAAAGGCTTGTGACATGGCATAGTCGTAATGCTGGCCGGTATGCACCAGCACCTCGGTAAAACGCCCGTTCGCGGCCAAGGCGCGGCTTACGGGTGCTGCCTGAATAAATTCGGGGCGAGCGCCCACTACAGATACCACTTTGAGCATTATTTACCTATGTAGGGCGCTGAAGTTTGGGCAGGCCGGTGTTGTTGTAAGAGGCTGGCGTCAATCAGGTGGGCATAAACGGCGCTGCGAATTGTATGGGCCAGGCGCAGCACTCTCAGGCCGTCTCTGGCCGATACCAGCGGTTTCTTACCGGCTAAAATACATTCAACAAAGCTTTGCAATTCGGCAAAGAGCGGTTCAATAATGGGGACATGGATACGCTCAACCACGCTCTCCTGGTGATACTTATTGTTATTTAGATACTCGCCTTTAGTGCGGCGATGCACCAAAATCTTTTTGTCTAACAAATCTGCTTCCAGGTAAGCTTCCATAGCCGCAATCTCAATAGACCTGATCTTTTGTTCAATTACCCGAGAAGCGGTTACCGTCAATAAGGGCCTGGCTTCAAACCCCAGATGGGCAATGACATGGTCAATGGAGCCGCTAAAAGCCGTTAACCCATAAGCTTCAACCGAGTAGGGATCTTGCCCCATCAGGTCTAACACTAAATCCAAATCATGCACCATCAAATCCAAAACCACATCCACATCGGTATTGCTCCCTTCATAGGGGCTTAACCGGCGCAGGTTCACCGCCAGGGGCGTCATATGCCCCAATACATTTTTTAATTCGATAAAGGTGGGATTAAAGCGTTCAATGTGGCCCACCTGAACCACCAAACCGCTGGCTTCAGCAGTGTTGACCAGTATTTCAGCTTGCTCTAAAGTTTCAGTAATCGGTTTTTCAATCAAAACATGGATTCCGTGAGCCAGGCAGCGCATGGCCAGCTCAAAGTGAAACGGGGTTGGCGTAACCAGGCTAACCGCATCAACATGGGGCAGCAGCGCCTCAATATGCTCATAGTAAGGTACATCATACTGCTGGGCTACCTGACACCCTACCGCCGGTTGAGCATCACAAATACCAACCAGGTGCGCCCGGCGCAAATTTGAGTAAATACGGCAGTGACGCTGCCCCATTTTACCAGCGCCAATAACCCCAACCCTCACTTGATCCATTCTTTTATACCTCTTGTGTTACTTAAAAGCGGGCAAACGCTGCCACCACCGTCTACGGGCAGCATTTGATTGAGAGGCCATTCCCTGTCCGCTGCGAGTGTAATACTGAGCATACTGCTGCGAACTCCCACTTTTACTTGAAACCTGGTTAAGAACTACCCCCAGAATGTTGATGCCCACTTGTTGTAATCTTTTAACCGCCAATTTGGTCAAATCTCGACGAGTGCTGCCTGCACGAGTAACCATAATTAGCCCATCGGTACGCTTGGCCAGAATTGTGGCATCGGTGGTAGCCAGAATTGGGGAGCTGTCAAAAATAACAACATCGGCTATTTCCTGGAGGGACTGCACCAGTTGGGCCATGCGTTGTGAACCTAACAATTCTGAGGGATTAGGCGGTAAAGGCCCGCTGGTTAAAAGCTGCAAGTTATCAACGCCAACATTTTTCATTTGACCGGTCAGGTCAAACTCCGGCGAGCGCAACAGGTCGGTTAAGCCGCCCAGATTAGGCACTCCAAACACCTTGTGCAAGGTGGGCCGTCTGAGGTCGGCGTCAACCAGCACGGTTTTAAGGTCGGCCTGGGCCATGATCAGGGCTAAATTAGCGGCAGTGGTGGTTTTACCCTCACCGGGGTTGGTGCTGCTGATAACTATGGATTTGGCCGGCTGATCCACGCCCATAAACTGAATATTGCTGCGCACCAGGCGATAGGACTCGGCCAGAGGGGAAAAGGTGCCGTGGGCGGTGATGAGGATGACCGGCAC
>CAZDMM010000768.1:0-3961 GCA_964505845.1 uncultured Caldilineaceae bacterium | reverse complement strand
CGGTGATCAATTTCTTCGCGGATTCGCTTATTCGCAGATTCTTCGATATCTGGTATAAGAACATATTTTCTACACACAATGTAGTATCTGAAATTATAAATCGTTTGAGAGAGGTTGGCAATACAGGCTGAGGCTTTTTCGAGGGGTGGGCAGGGCCAGGATTGCGGATAGAAAAACAGGTGTGATACAATAACAGATATTATTTCAGGAGCACTTATGGACGACCTATCGCAACTGCCCTTTCTTTACCTGACCACCACCGGCTGGAAAAGCGGGCGAGCGCATCAGATTGAAATCTGGTTTACGGCCTGGAACGGCTGCTATTATATCATCGCCGAGCACGGCGAAAAAGCGCACTGGGTGCAGAATATCCGCCGGCAGCCAGCGGTGACGTTTAAGGTGGGGGAACAGGTGTTCAACGGGACGGCGCGGGTGGTTGAGCCGGCGCAGGAAGCGGAGTTGCACCGGCAGGTTTCGGCGCTATCGGAGGCCAAGTATGAGTGGGGCGACGGCCTGGTGGTGGAGTTGAGGCCGGAAGCAAAGATGGGATGAGAAACGAGAATAAAAGTAGATTTAGATAAAACGTAAAGCGCAAACTGATAGCCCTGCGGGTAAAACGTAAGAGTTTTTTGCAGGGAAGTTCATTACGTTTTACGTTTTACGTAGTAACGATCATTTGGAGCTTTACCCTACCTCGGCCATTAAATCCACCAGGCGCGTCTCCAGTTCACCGTAACCAACGGGGCGATGCTCAAACTCCCAGCCCATGGAAGCGGCGATGGATTGGGCCTTAGCCAGCAATTTGTCGGTGGGCGCTTGACTCAAATAGACAAGCCGCCGATAATTTCCAAAATAGAAAGGGGCGAGTTCCGGGCGTTTATCCAGCCCCAGGCCGCCCAGCACGGCTTTTTCATAGGCTCGCAGCAGCCAATCGGTCAAAAAGAACGTACCCGGCTCTTCGGCCATCAGCCTGCTAAAGCCGCCGGCGCCGGCGTACATCTCATAACAGTGGGGGCCGCTAATCCGCACCACCTGATGTTTGGCCAACACCTCGTCAATGCCGGTAGCGCCGCACTCACCGTAGACCACAATCACCCGCTCATAGGCGGGGCGCAGTTCGGCCAGCATTTTGTCCAAATCCTCGGTGATTTTGCGGGGGGTCATATGATGCAGGGCCGGCAAGGCTTTTAAGTCAACGGACCAGCCGTACTTGTCAATCAGTTCCTTAGTTTCTTTAGCCAGAGCGCCGCAAGCAATAAACAACGTTTTCAAAATAGACCGCTCCTACCAGTTCAAAGTTGAGCGATTTCAGCATGAACCGCTATCAGATTGAAGTTTTTAGCCAGGGTGAATTGATCCACCGGCATACGATTGAGGCTGCGGATGCCCTGTCAGCCATCAATTTCATTGAGCTTGAGTACGGCCCTCCGCCCAGGATGGAATTTGCCACGGTTCAATTGGAAAGCGGCAAAAAGGAACACCTGCTGGTGGTTTCTGACTGGCACGGCTACTCGTTTGTAGCGAGGAAAATTAGTAATTGGTAATTGGTTATTAGAAATTACCATATCCCCCTCAGCCATGCACTTTGCCATCGGGCAAAACCGTCGCCTCCAGGGTTCTGGCCCGCTCCAGTTGAAAGGTTAACACGTCGGCATTGGTAAGGTTGGCCCGAATAAACAGCGCGCCCTTGAGGTTAGCTTTTTCCATTTTGGCGCTGTCCAGATTGGTTTCCTTCAGGTACGACTCGCGCAAATCAGCCTCTTGCAGTGTTACCCCTTTTAAGTTGGCTCCTTCCAGGTCTACCCGGTAAAGAATCGCCCCGGTCAGGGCTGCACCGCGCAAATCGGCCCGCAGCAACGATGCCCCGCTCAAATCGGCGTAATCCAAAAGGGCATCCCGCCCGTACACTTCACCCAATTTGGCCCGCTGTAGATTGGCTCCCCTCAGATTGGCATTAAACAGGTTAGCCCGGCTTAAATTAGCCCCACTCAAGTTAGCCCCGCTCAAGTTCACATCACGCAGGTCAGCTTCGCTCAAGTCAATCCCGCTCAAATCGCGCTGGCTTAGATTCTGGCTGGCCAGGTCAAAGCCTTTGCACGAGATTTTTCGGTCGCTGGCGGCCCAGTTGAGCACCACCTGCAGTTGTTCCTCGCGGGTTCTAACCTCCACCGTCTCGACAGATTTGCGCTCCGTAACCTGCTTTTGAATCACCAAATCGCGGATGGCCGACTCGTAAGAGTAGCCGGGCATCCATTGCCCACAATGTTTGCAGATAACTGCTTTGACCCGTATTTCCTCGTCGCAGAAGGGGCAGCGTTTGAACTCGTCGGACACAGTGGCCTCCATACCCCTTTATTATATCCACAGTTCAGCCGGTGTGAAAATCATTCAAGTGTGTTCATTTGAATATTAATGGGAACCACATTGGCAGGGCCAGGGTGAAGGTGGCGGTATAGGTTACCGCAGCCGGCGGGGTAATGACGGTGTGAGCCAAACCGCCGCCATCTGACCAGGCAGAGAAAGCCCAACCCTGTCCAGAGGAATCTAACTGGGTTGGCGCCAGCAGGTTCAGGCCATAACCACTCCAGGAAACAATGGTTTGGGGGGTATTGAGGGTGGTGTTATTGGCCATGAGGTTGAGGCCGGCCGGGTTGGTGTTTAGGGTCACATCCACCCGGCGTGGTTGTAAAGTTTGGGTGATGGTAGCGGATAATCCCCAGGAATCGGTGGCCGTCAATTGAATTTCAAGGTAGCTCAGCGCCGCAGCGTTCAGGTCTTCGGGGGCCGGCCCGGTGAAGGAGAGATTGTTGCCGCCGGTTGGCCCAAAATAGGGATGGGTGTGACCCGTCCCCGGGCTGGTAATATCAACATGGTGCAGGATGACCTGCCAGGTTAAAGCGGCGTCAGGCAGCAGCCCGCCATCTTCGATGTCCGCAGCCTGGCCTTGCAGGGTGATATTCTCTCCTACGGCAAACTCGGTGCTGACGGTCGGGTTAACAATGGCGGGCGCAGGCGGGGTGTTGCCCGGAAAAACCCGAACCAGGGCGGAGGCAGAAACGCCACCGCGATTATCACGGGCAATGAGCGTGGCTGTAAAAACACCGGCGGTATTGTAGGTGTGGGGGGTGGTCAAACTGGTTACGGTGGTGGTCGCACCGTCGCCAAAATCCCAGTCAAAGGTCAGGGGGTCGTTATCCGGGTCGGCGCTGCCATTAGCACTAAAGGTGATGGCCAGCGGAAGCGGGCCGGAGATGGGGTTAGCCGAAGCAGCCGCCGTGGGCAAGCCATTGGCCTGGCTGTAAGCAATCCGCCGAATCTGCCCCCCGCCAGCATAGGTAGTATAATAGAGGGCCTGGGTGTTATTGTACGGCCCAAAGACCATTGCCACCGCGCTGTTGCTGCCCAAGCCGGTGGCAAAATCGGCGGCGGTAAAACCTCCCCCATTAGGGACCAGCCGGAAGATTTTGCCGCAAACATAATCGGCAAATAGATAAGCCTGATCATAGGGGGCAGGCCAAATTCCGGCCGGCACAAAAGCGCCGCCCGTAATCGAGGCGCAGCCTGTACTGCGCCCGTAGTCATAGATGGGGTTGGTCATGCCGGCCGGCGGTGCGCCGCAGTTGCTGGTAGAGCCATTGGCGCAGTGCCCTTCGCGAACATTCCAGCCATAGTCAGCCCCGCTTAGGCCGTTGTCAATTTCTTCCCAGGTTCCCTGGCCCACATCATTAATATAAAATTGGGTAGCGCCGGGCTTAAAAGCAAAACGGAAGGGGTTGCGCAGCCCCCAGGCAAAGGTTTCCTGGCATTTTTTACCCGGATCGGTGCGCCCGGTGATGTTACAGCGGGCGCTGTCGCTGCCCTGGAAGGGGTTGGTAGGCGGGATATTACCATCCGCCGTGATCCGCAAAATTTTGCCAAGCAAAATAAATTGCGCGTGCAAACCCAACCGCGCGACGGTTTC
>CAZDMM010000767.1:0-3961 GCA_964505845.1 uncultured Caldilineaceae bacterium | reverse complement strand
GGATGCGAATCGCTTCTGCATCCAGTTTTTCCTATCAAGTAAGACTATACTAAGCAAAAATTGTAACAAAATGACGCCTTGAAACGTCATGAGGATAAGCTTAAGTTTCAACCTGATGATAACCGGCCCCGGTCAGGTTGATGATAGGAAAGGTGGTTAACTAACGATGCAACTCCAAAGAATGTTCAACCAATTTCAAAACAGCTCCACCCTGACCAAGCTGGCTTTTGGCCTGCTGGCCCTGGTGTGGACCATTGTGTTTGCGGGTGTGATTGCCCTGGGAATGCTCTTTTTTGCCAGCCCCGGCCGGGCGCTGCCCGCCACACCGAGCGGCGCTGCACCCACCATCGCCCTGAACCCAGCGACGGGTTCGGCCGGCAGTTCGGTGACGGTGCAGGGTCAGGGCTGGAACCCCGGCGACATGGTGCTGATTTACCTCTCGGCCGGTCCCGAAGCCCCGGATTACGCCCTGGCTAGCGCCGTAGCTAACGCCCAGGGACAATTCAATGCCAATTTAATCATTCCGTTCGACTCCCGCTGGACTACTCCCGGTGCGGCCGCCGTGATTGCCCGCACCGGCAATAATGGCGTGGCCGCCCAGGCCACCCTCTATATCACCGACGCGGTGATTCAACCCACCGTGGGAGCTACGATCTTGCCAGGCCCCACGACGGCGGCCGCTACGCCGACGGCTACTGTGCTGCCGGCGCCAACCTCAACCCCGGCCCCCGGCGCGCCCAGCCTGACCGCAGCCACCGACCTGAACGTGCGCGGCGGCCCCGATACGGCCTATCCGGCCCTGGGCTTGCTCAAAGCCGGCCAAAGCGCCGAAATCACCGGGCGCAGCGCCGACGGCGGCTGGTGGCAGATCAAATTCCTGGGCGTGGCCGGCGAGCGGGGCTGGGTGTCGGCCAAATATGCCGACGCCCAAAACGTAAGCAATGTGCCGGTGGTGCAAGCGCCGGGGCTGCCGCCGACCCCCAAACCCACCGTCACGCCGGTTCTACCGACTGCGACCCCGGTGATCATCACCGATTGGCGCGGCGAGTACTATAGCAACCCCAACTTGAGCGGCGCACCGGTTTTGGTGCGCAACGATGTGGCGGTCAGCTTCAACTGGGGCGGCGGTTCGCCCGCAGCCAACCTGCCTGGCGACGGCTTCTCGGCCCGCTGGAGCCGCAACATCTGGTTTCCGGCCGGCGAGTATCGCTTTTGGCTGACGGTGGACGACGGGGTGCGGGTGTGGGTGGATGGCAACCTGGTCATTGACCAGTGGCGCGACGGCTCACCCACCACTTTTGAAACCAGGGTCAGGTTATCGGAGGGGACGCACAGCCTGCGCATCGAGTACTACGAGCGCGGCGGCGGAGCCTTGATTGACCTGGGCTGGCGGCGCGAGTCGGGCAACCAGGCCCCGCAGCCGGCGGCCGGCGGTCCCTACCTGGCCCCCGAAGGCAGCGCCATCATCCTGGACGGCCGCCAATCCAAAGACCCGGATGGCAAGATTGTGAAGTATGAGTGGGACTTTAACTACGATGGGCATCACTTCAACACCGACGCCACCGGCAAAGAGACTACCGCTTTTTATGGCGACGGGCCGGCCACTATCACCATTGCCCTGCGCGTCACCGATGACCGGGGGGCGAGCAAAATCGCCATCACCAGAGTGACGGTGCAGAATCTGGCCCCGGCGGTGGAAGCCGGCGGGCCGTATGCCGGGCAGGTAGGCGCTCCCATCAACCTGGTAGGCGCGGCCAGCGATGCCAGCCCCAACGACAGCGCCAGCCTGAGCTATCGCTGGGATTTTGGCGACGGTACGAGCGGCAGCGGCGCGTCAACCAACCACGTTTATGCCCAACCGGGCAGCTATGTGGCCCGCCTGACTGTGATTGACAAGGATGGCGCGTTTGCCAGCGACACGGCCACAGTGCAGGTCAGTGCGGCCAACCAGGCCCCGGTGGCGGTCATCACCGCTCCGGCCCAGGGTGAAGTGGGCCAGGCGTTGACCTTTGAGGGCGGCAACTCTTACGACAGCGACGGCTCGATCGTTGGCTACTTTTGGAACTTTGGCGACGGGGCCACTGCCAACGGCCGGCAGATAAGCCACAGCTACGGGCAGCCGGGGCTTTATCAAGTAAGCCTGACTGTAACCGACAACAGCGGCTTGAACGGCAGTTCAACCTTTACCGTGAAGATCACCGAGAAGAGCAAAAAGCCGCCGCTGGCCGTCATTACCGGCCCGGATAAGGGGATGGTCAAAGATCAGTTGGCCTTCTCCGGGGCGCAGTCGAGCGACGCCGACGGCCAGATTGTCAGCTTTGCCTGGAACTTTGGCGACGGGGCAACGGCTGAGGGCAGCTCGGTCAGTCACAGCTACGCCCAATATGGCGCGTATCAAGTTACCCTGACCGTGACCGACAACGACGGCTTGACGGCCCAGGCGGTCCATACGGTGATGATTGACGAACCGGTGCAGTTGAAACTGCCGCCTGTGGTCGCCTTTACCGGGCCGGCCGGCGGCGCAGCAGGCCAAAGTTTGACCTTTGACGCCGGCGGCTCGCACGACCCGGACGGCCAGATTGTTACCTACACCTGGGGCTTTGGCGATGGCGCAACGGAGAGCAGCAACCAGCCCACCATCAGCCACAACTACGCCCAACCCGGCCTGTACACCGTCACCCTGACCGTGACCGACAACGATGGTTTGAGTGACAGCCAGCAGCAGCCGGTGACTATCAGTACGGCGGCGGCCTTGCCCGACGCCACGCCGCCGGCGGAGAGCAGCAATTGATGAAATTCTGGAGTGCAAAAGCTGTAGCTTTTACACTCCAAAGTAGCGGCGACCCTTGCGGTCGCTCCAGGGCGGGAGCAAGTCCCGCTCCCACCTAATTAACCAGGCGCACTCCGGTGCGCCTTTTTTATCTTCGTCTTCCCAGACCAAAGCTCACCGGCCAAGCTCGATAGAACACGCCGTGTTGCGGGGCATGACACGCCGTGCCAACAGACTCTAAAGGTGATCGCAAGATGACATATCTTCTTTGTGCCTTTGGGCCTTTGTGGTTAAACTTGCGGTATTGACTCTTTGGTAATGAGGTGAACTGATGCCAGCAGATTTAATTTTAACCAACGGCCGCGTTTATACCATAGACGCCAACCAGCCCTGGGCACAGGCGGTGGCCTGCGCGGGTGGGCGCATCAGCGCGGTGGGGCGCAATGAGGAGATTTTGGCCCTGGCCGGCCCCAAAACGGAGCGGCTCGACGCCGCGGGCCGGTTGGTTTTGCCCGGCTTGACCGATGCCCACGTTCACTTTTTGCAGTACGCCATCCGGCGGCAGGAGGTCAGCCTGTTTGGGGTGCGTGATTTTGCCGAGGTGCGGCGGCGGGTGGCCCAGGCGGTTGAGAAAGCAGAGCCGGGGCAGTGGGTGCAGGGCTGGGGCTGGGACGAGAATCTGTGGGACGTGGCCCCCACAGCGGCACAGTTGGATGACCTGGCGCCGCACAACCCGGTCGTGTTGGCCCGCATGGATATGCACACCTGGTGGGTCAACAGCGCCGCGCTGAGGCAGGCCGGCATCAGCCGTGAAACTGCCGACCCACCGGAGAGCTTGATTGAGAGAGACGAGGCCGGAAACCCCACCGGCCTGCTGCGGGAGTGGAACGCCATCAAATTGGTGGAGGATCATCTGCCCCGGCCCAACTCAACCACTTTGCAACGCTGGCTTAAAGAGGCAATAGCGGAAGCGCACCAATTGGGGCTGACCGGCATCCACGATCAGCGGGTGCAGCGCGAAGGGCGGCAGAACTTTCGGCTGTTCCAGGCTTTGCGCCGTCAGGGAGAGCTCAAGCTGCGCGTCCACATGCACCTGGCCGCCGAGTTTTTGCCCGAAGCGGCCGCCCTGGGCTTGCAGCCCGGCTTTGGCGACGAGCGGCTGTGGATTGGGCATATCAAAGCCTTTGCCGA
>CAZDMM010000766.1:0-3965 GCA_964505845.1 uncultured Caldilineaceae bacterium | reverse complement strand
TTGATATGAATGATAACGGCGGCGAGCGCGAGGGCCGCATCTCCTTTGGGGCGCTGGGCATCGGTGGACGCAAAATGAAGGTGCATCGCACCTGCATTGCCCGCTTGTTTGAAGCTAACGATGTGGTCATGGACGCCGAGATGGTGTACCAGGTGGCTAAAGAATTGGTGTGAGTCATTCCCGCCCCATCCTCCTGGCCGGTGTGACCGTCCGCATGCTGGCCCAACTGGCCGTGCGGGCCGGGTACAACGTGGTAGCTCTGGATTATTTTGGCGACTCAGACCTGAGGGCTACCTGTCCCGGCCGGTCGCTTTTGCGCGACGAGGGCTTGCCCTACAGTGCGGCGGCTCTGGTAGAGGCTGCCGGGGCGCTGGACGCGCCGGCGGTGGTTTATACGGCCAATCTGGAGAACTTCCCGGCCGAAGTGGCCCGTCTGGCCCAGGGCCGAGAGCTGTTGGGCAACTCCCCGGAGACGCTGGCCCAGGTGCGTGATCCGGCCCGCCTGGCCGCCGCTTTGTACGCCGGTGGCTTTAACTTTCCCAAAACCTTTGCCGCCGGCTTCCGCCCAACCCTTGAGCCGGGCCGGCGCTGGTTGTGGAAACCGTTGGCCGGCGGCGGCGGGCACGGCATCCGCGTGTGGCGAGGCGGACTAACGCCGGGGGAGGGCGTATTTCAAGAGTACCTGCCAGGGCTGGCCGGCTCGGCGGCCTTTGTGGCTAATGAGCATGGGGCGGTTTTGTTGGGCTTGACTGAGCAGCTCATCGGCCACCGGGCTTTTGGGGCCGGCGGCTTCACCTACTGCGGCAACCTGGTTCCCCCCCGGCTCCCGGCGGACGAGCTGGCCGCCTTGCTGCAAGAGGTGTGGTCTATTATATCGCATCTGGCTGCCACCTTTAGGCTGCGGGGCCTCAACGGGCTGGACTTTATCTGGCAGGCCGGGCGAGCCTGGACGCTTGAGGTTAATCCCCGGCCTTCCGCCTCGTTAGAGCTGCTCGACCTGGCTTATGGGCTGCAGGTGTTTGGCCTGCATGTACGTTCCTTCAGCGGCTACCTGCCGGATTTTGACCTGGCGGAGGCGTTAACCCATGGCCCGGCGGCAGGCAAGGCGATTGTGTATGCGCCCCGTGAGGTGCGGGTTGGCGATACCGGCGCCTGGGCCGGCCAGGATATCTGCGACATCCCCCACCCCGGGGAGGTCATCCGGCAGGGGAACCCGGTCTGCACCCTTCTGGCGACGGCAGATACACCCGCTGCCTGTCTGCGCCAACTCCGGCGCCGGTCGGCAGAGTTGATAAACAGATTCTAACGCAATTATACAAGACTCTTTGATGGGGGTATAATATTTACACCTGACGCTTCGCCTTTGGCGTAATGGCTCGATACGTGGCGCTTATTTTATTTTGGGAGGTATGTATGGTAGAAACCATGAGCCTGATTGCCGGCCGTTCCAGCAAGCAGGGAGTCAGCCTCAATACCAGCAAACTGGAAGGCGAGTATGTGGAAGTGACCACTACGGTGGAGATGAACCTCGACGATATGGCTCGTCTGGGGTTAAAGGAGGGTGACCAGGTGCGCCTGCGCTCGGAGACCGGCGAGACCGTTGTGCGCTGCAAGGGGCGCAAAGCCGAAGATTTGCCGTCCGGGTTGTTATTCCTGGCCTACGGCCCCTCTTCTAGCCAACTGATGGGCGGCGATACCGCCGGCACCGGCATGCCCATCTCCAAGAATTTTGAGGTGGTGGTAGAGCCGGTGGTTTGATAAGACCGCAGACCAACGAGACCGCCGACCGCCGACTGCGGACGGCCATTCTGTTGTATTTCCAGGCGGTCAACGGTCAGCCGTCTGCGGTCCGGTTGTTTAAACTATTTGCAACTAACGGAGAATCTGGAGGCTACACAACATGAGTTGGAATGCCGTCGGCGATTGGGCCGAAATGATGAGCGCCAGGCTGGAGCAGCAGCGGCGCGAGCGATTGAAGACAGCGGCCAAGCATTTTGGGCTGGATGTGCTGGACGTACTGGGGGATAAAGAACTCGAAGAGCGGCTCATGGCCCGCTACGAAGCCACCGGCCTGCCCTGGCCCAAGTTGGATGAAGAGGAAGAAGAGTAAACAGTAAGCAGTCCGTAGGACGCCATAGGCGCGCAAAGCGCCCTTGTGGTATAGTCAGCAATCAGATTTCTGACTACTGACCACTCTCTACTGACTACTGAAAAGAAAGAAGGAGAGTCTATGAGCGACAATATCCGTATCGTTGAAAATGCAACTTGTACTTTCTGCGGCTGCGTGTGCGATGACATGGTGCTGACCGTAGACCTGGATCAAAAGCGTATCCTCAAAGCCAAAAATGCCTGCGTGCTGGGCAAGGCCTGGTTTTCTGAGCATACGGTGGAGAACCGGCCCTTTGCCTTGATTGACGGGAAAGAGGCCACCACCGCCGAGGCCGTCGAAGCGGCGGCCCAAATTTTGGCCCAGGCCCGCTACCCCATGATTTACGGCCTGAGCGATACCACCAACGAGGCCCAGCGTCAGGCCGTGGCCATCGCCGATTTGTTGGGGGCCAACCTCGGCACCACCACCGAGGTTTGTCACGGGCCGTCGGGCATCGCCTTCCAGGGCGTGGGCGAGAGCACCGCCACCCTGGGCGAGATCAAAAACCGGGCCGACCTGGTCATCTATTGGGGCGGCAACCCGGCCGAGTCCCACCCCCGCCACTTTTCCAAATATTCGGTCACACCCAAGGGCATGTTTGTGCCCAACGGCAAAAAGGATCGCACCGTGGTGCTGGTGGATGTGCGCCGTACCCCCAGCGCGCCCGTAGCCGACATCTTTATCCAGGTCAAACCACGCCGCGATTTTGAGCTTTTATGGGCGCTGCGGGCGCTGGTCAAAGGCCGCAAGGTTGACCCCTCCATCGAAGAAGTGACCGGTGTTTCCCTGGCGACCATGCAGGATTTGGTCGAGCGCATGAAAAACTGCCGCTACGGGGTGCTCTTCTTTGGCATGGGGTTGACCATGACGCGCGGGCGGCACTTCAACTCCGGGGCGCTGCTGGCCCTGGCCACCGATTTGAACGAATTTACCCATTTTGTAGCCAAGCCGGTGCGTGGCCACGGCAATGTGACCGGGGCCGACAACGTGCTCTCCTGGCAAACCGGCTTTCCCTTTGCCATCAATTTTAGCCGCGGCTACCCCCGCTTCAACCCCGGCGAGTTCACCGCCGTGGACATGCTGGTGCGGGGCGAGGCCGACGCCATGCTGGTCATCTCCAGCGACCCGGCCTCCAACTTTGCCCAGCCGGCCAGCGACACCATGCGCCGCATCCCGGTCATCGTGCTCGATCCCAAATTCACCCACACCGCCGAGCTGGCCCGCGTCGCCTTTACCACCGCCACCTACGGCATCAACGTTCCTGGCACCGTCTACCGCATGGACGACGTGCCCATCACCCTTCGTCCCGCCTTCCCCTCCCCCTACCCCAGCGACGAGGAGGTGCTGACCGCCATTAAGAATCGGTTGAAGGAACTGCTCAAGGGCAAGCCGGTTGAGGTGATGCCGCCGCCGCTGCGGATTTGAGAAGAGGGCCTGGCTTAAGTTACAAGCCCAAAGTGCTGACGCCCGCAGAGAGTTCTGGCTTTCTGCGGGCTTAGGTGGAAGGAGAACAAAATGCCCAGGTTGCATTATGAGCGACATCGGACCCAGCATATCGGTTGGTTGCGCGCCGCCGTTTTGGGCGCAAATGATGGGATTGTTTCAACTGCAAGCCTGGTGGTGGGAGTGGCGGCTTCAAACGCCACCCCTAATGCGGTTCTGGTAGCCGGCGTCGCCGGCCTGGTGGCCGGGGCTATGTCTATGGCGGCGGGTGAGTATGTTTCGGTCAGCTCTCAATCAGACACCGAGCAGGCGGACCTGGCGCGTGAGCGGATGGAATTGGCCGGCGACGCCGCCAGTGAGCGAAAAGAACTGG
>CAZDMM010000765.1:0-3977 GCA_964505845.1 uncultured Caldilineaceae bacterium | reverse complement strand
TTTGAGGCGTCCCCCGGCCTGGCGGTGGTCTCCGGTTTTTTCACGCCCGACCCGTACACCGCCTTTGAAGTGGCTATGGGCGCGACGGTGCTGCCCGCCGTAACCGACATCAATCCGGCCACCTTTTTGCCCAGCAGCCGCTCCATCGCCTTTTTAAAGTCAAGCTGGTGTACTGCCGGGCGATACCCGGAATGGCTGGATTTTTGCGAGGATTTGATTTTTGACTTTCGCTTGCGGGATGAAGCCGGGCCGTTTGCCTTTGCGCCCCGGGCGGTGGTTTACTTTCGGCCTCGCGGCAGCCTGCGCGCCTTTTTCAAACAGTATTACCAGTACGCCCGCGGCGATGGCAAGGCCGATTTGTGGCGCAAGCGTCATGCCGTGCGCTACCTCACCTACCTGGCGGGCCTGCCGCTGCTGCTTGTGCTGGCCCTGACGGTCTCACCCTGGGCGGCGCTGGCCGGAGCGGTTGTGGGAGGGCTGGGCATGTTTTATACCCCTTACCGGCGCTTGCCGGCGCTGTGGGGCCGCCTGTCGGTGGGTGAAAAGCTGCAAGCGGTCTTATGGGTGCCCTTGATCCGGGTAACCGGTGATATAGCCAAGATGATCGGCTATCCGGTTGGCTGGAAATGGCGGTGGGAGCGGCTGGCCACCCGGCCAGAATTGCACTGGCGACGCGTAACTAAGGGGTCAAAAAACACGTTATAAGATGATAACCACTTTTATTCTTGGCTATCCGGTTTAACTGGGGTATAATCCATGCGAGTGCCTCTTTGCCTCTGAAAATCGTTCAGCAATTTTATTCTACGCACCAGTATAGGAGTGCACCTTGATCGGCAAAATCCTGGGCAACCGATATCGAGTTTTGCGTGAAATCGGCAGTGGCGGCATGGCCTGGGTTTATTTGGCCGAAGATACCAAAGAAAACCACCTGGTCGCCATAAAAATTTTATATCCCCAATTTAGCCAAGATTTCACCTATGTCCAACGCTTTAACCGTGAAGCCAAGCTGGCCAGTACCCTAACCGATCCCCACATTGTGCGGGTGCTGGATTATGGAGCCGACCGCGATGTTAATTACCTGGTGATGGAATTCATCGAGGGCCAGGATTTGCGGAGCGTGCTCAATGAAAGAGGCCCCTTTCCCTGGAAAAACGCCCTGGAAATTATTGACCAACTGGCCACCGCCATGGAACAGGCGCACCAGCATGGCGTGGTACACCGGGATATCAAACCCCAAAATATGATGCTCACCGAGGACGGGCTGCTCAAAGTGCTTGATTTTGGGATTGCCCGCATCCCGGCCCTGCCCACCCTGACCCAATCCGGTTTTATTGGCTCGCCCTACTATGTCTCCCCGGAACAAGCGATGGGAGAAGAGGTGGATGTTCGCTCCGATATTTACTCAGCCGGCATTGTTTTATATGAACTCCTTAGCGGCAACATCCCCTTTGACGCTAAAAGTCCCTGGTCTATCATCAGCCGCCATATTGCCAATGAGCCGCCGCCCATCGTTTTGCCCGAAGGCGACATTCCGCAAAATGTGCAAGATTTGCTCAAACGGATGGTGGCCAAACGGCCCCAGGAACGCTTCCAAACCCCTAACCTGCTTCGCCAGGCCATTGCTTCGGCGCTGGCCGGGCAGCCTATCCCCGACCACAGTCTCGACACCCAGCCGGTAACCCCTCTGGACCCCGCGCTGCTGGCTAACAGCCTTTACCAGCGCGCTACCGAAGCCATTTCGGCTAAAGAGTGGGCCAGGGCGGCCGACCTGTTGAGTCAAACGCTCAACCTCAACCCAGAGCATACGCATGCCCGTGAAAAGCTGGTTGAAGCTGAACAAGAGGCTTTTTTGCTGTCGCTCTATAATGCCGGCAAGCGGGCCATGAAAAATAATTATTGGGAAGAAGCCATCAACAATTTTACCGGCATTACTGAGATTGACCCGAATTATCGAGATGCCGGCAATCTGTTAGTAGAGGCGCGCCGTTCCCTGGAAATTGAAAATGGGCGGCAGTTGGTCGTTACCCGTTACAATGAGGGTATGGCTCACTTTGAAGCGGGCCGGTGGGTCAGCGCGATTGAGGCTTTTCAGGAGGTTAAACGGCTTGCCCCCGGCTACCAGCGTGTAGAACAATATTTAAGCCAGGCTGAACGCGCTAACCGCATCAGCTTAAATCAAAAGCAAACCCAAACGCTGGCAACTGCTGCTCACCCCGGCAACACACCCTGGCGCTGGATTTTGGCTATGCTGGCCATAGCCGTTTTGTTAGTTATCATTATCCGGCCCAGTATCATTAATTTTGCGTCGGGCAGCGCCCCGGCCGAAGTTACCCCTACCGCTGACCCCAAAGCCGCCCTCAAGCTGCTGTATGAAAAAGCTCAACAGGCTATCGTCGAGGGTGACAAACCACAAGCCATCGCTTTTTTGGATGAGATTCTTAAAGAAGACCCCGATTATGCGGATGTGGCTAATTTGAGACGGGAGTTGTCGGCCACACCTACCGCCGCGCCTACGGCCACGCCTCAACCCACGGCCACCCCTACCCTGGCCCCTACCCCCACCTCTATGGCGGATACCCTGGCTAAACTGCTCACCGAAGCCGAAGCAGCCATTGACATCGGCGAATGGGCCAAATCGTTGCAGGTGCTGCAGCAGGTGCGCGCCAAAGACAAGGCTTATCAACCGGCCCAGGTGGCCGCCCTTTTTTGCGATGTTTATGCCGGCCGGGGCAGAGAAACCCTGGCAAAAATTGGCCTAAAAAATCAAACAGAAGCCGTCCAAAAAGCTCTGGCCGATTTTGAGGCCGGCGCCAAAGAGTGCCCCCGGCGCACCGATTTGCAGGAGCAGCTAGAACGGGCCAAAGCCTATCTACGGGTGACGGCTCTGACCAATAAAGATTTTGAAAAAATTATTCAAATGTTGACTCCCCTGGTAGCCGCCGAGCCGGGGTATGCCGGAGGAGAAGCCAAAAGATTACTCTATACCGCCTACCTTGACCGGGGCGATGCCCGCCGCGCCGACGAAGAGATTGTAGGCGCTTTGAGTGATTATGAAGCAGCCCTGGCCTTGCAGGTGGATGACCCCGGCCAGGCCCAGAATCGCCGGGCCGAATTGCTGCTCTCCTTCAACCAGCAGCCTCCCAGCCCCACGCCAACCTTACCCAGCCTGGTAGAGAGCAAGCCCAGCCCCACCCCAATCCCTACCCGGCCCAACCAGCCCACCGCTACCCCCGTCGTCGTCGCCCTAAAATATGGTGAACCGGAGCTGGTTAGCCCGGAGGATGATACCCTGTTTGCCGGGCGGCTAACCGATGTCTATTTAGAGTGGAAACCCGTGGCTCAATTGGCCGAAGATGAATATTATGATGTAACAATTCAATACATTTTTGGCAATGATTTTGTTTACTGGGGTACTGCCACCAAAGAAACCCGCATCAAAATTCCCCCTGAAGTTGGGGTTGGCCGGGCCGGCGGCGACCGTTTTCGCTGGTACATTACCGTTAGAAAAGCAAATACGGCTGCTTATTCCAAAAATAATATTGACTTGCCGGTCAGCTTGCAGAGCCAAATCAGAACCTTTGTCTGGGTTCAATAATTATTAGTCACACCCTCCTATTGCTCTCAGCCCTCTTGTGCGATATAATTGAATTGTTAAAGCCAGACCTCTGGATTGGAAATAAGAGGCGTTTAGTCTTGCCTTGCTATTATTTTGAGCAAAAAGAAATGGAATAGGTGAATGGCTCAAGTTTACAAAACTGATCGTCTTGAAGAGGCTCTTAAAGAGATGTGTTCCAAACTAGAAGGTGTGCAAGGGGCTGTCATTGTCAGTATTGAAGGGTTTGTGGTGGCGGCCTACACCCCGCATGACAGCGAAATGGATGAAGAAGGGCCTACCAGCAGCCCTCAAGTGGCCGCCATGGCGGCTACCCTTATTGCTTTAGGGGAGCGCACCCTGTCTCGTTTGGCCCAGGGTGAAA